>CAZCGD010000309.1:0-3224 GCA_964498105.1 uncultured Streptomycetaceae bacterium | reverse complement strand
CGACGGTTCTACGAGGATGACTGTCGGACAGGCAAGCCATTCGTCGACGATCAGCACCGCTTCCGCGCAGTCGAGCGGCCGCTCGAATACGCGTGGGCTCGTAGAAATCCTGAGAAACGCCAGTATCGCTTGCCACGGCAGGCCTACCGGCTCGGTGCCGTTGATGGCGTCCTCGAGCCAGGCGCGGCAGGATTCGTGATGGGTGCTGGCAGGGTTGTAGGCGTAAAGCAGGACATTGGCGTCAACGACAATCACGGGTGATCCGGGCCTTCCACTCTTTCAAGCAGCTCACCGATATTGTCGATCGACAGGCCTGGCCGCAGGTCGCCGAAATCCCGCGGTTTAACGACAAAACGCGCCGGTCGCTGCGAAATCTTGCACTGAGCAAGGCCCGATCGCAGACACTCGTTGACGAGGTCTTTGAATGGCCTGCCGGTGCGACGCGCCTCGGCCTTGAGCCGGGCCGCAACGTCTGCTTCTATGGTCAGTGTCGTGCGCACATCATGATGCTAACATCTGAACATCATGATGTCCAGCCAGTTGAAAGTACTGGGGGACGTCGGCGCCACTCTTGCGCCTCTTTAGCGCCGCGTTTTGCCACAGTCGATGCCCGCAAATACCCTGGGCTTGGGTTGAATTGGATTGGAAAGGTCGTGGAACTGAATTCAGGTTCCGTTCGCTTGGCCGGCGTCGAGATCGGTAGCAGGCCCGCGGTCAGACTTTCGGCCCACAACTCACTCGGAGATCGATCTGCTCATTCATGGAATTCACGCCCTCGATCTCGAGCAGCGCGCTCCGGCCCTCGATTGTGAGCTTGGCCGTCCCGGAGTCGCCGCTTCCCGTGTTCACGACGTAGGCCGGAGGGCTCGACCCGTCCGGTTTGACCACGATGATATTGACGTGAAACTTCGTCGTGACGTCGTCGAAGATCACGTGCTCGGCGCCGAACGAGACGCTGCTGATCTGGACATCACCGTAGGGCGAGTCGATGGACCAGGAATTGGCGCCCGCCATCGCCATCCTTCCGCACATGCGGTGGATGCCGCTGGAGTGGTACTCGCCGGCGTTCGGGCCACTCAGGATGACGGCACGGACCTCGGTGGGACGGATCGCCGCCTCCCAGTTCTCCCCGGCCGGCACTTCGGCCACCGGTGTGGGGTCGGCCGGCGCTTCCTCCGCGACCGGCTCGGCAGCGTCGTAAGCGAGCTCGTCGCCCGCGCTTTCGTCGCGAGCGGCCTCGTCGGCTTCGCCTTCAGTCGACGGTGCGCAACCCACGAGGACCGCGCTCAGTGCAGCGAAGACGAGTCGGCGTCCCCACATCGGTCTCTCCCTCTCTCTCGTCTGGTGGGAGCCAGTCTACGCCGGAACCGGCGATTCCGCCGCCAGCGTCCCGCGCTCAAGGCGGAGCGATCCCAACGCGTGGATGACCAGGAGTTTGGAGTCCCCAGCTTTTCGTAGATGCGGCGTTGGCGGTGCAACGGTGCTGGTGAACCGACTCTCGGAAAAATGGAATGGTGGGCGCGACAGGGATCGAACCGGTGACCCCTACCATGTCAACGAGACAAGTGATGAGGCACCCGAATCCACTGTCAGCAAATCAAAGCCTTAAGGGCGCATTCTGCCACTTGCGCGTCAAGGCCATTCTCAGTGACTGTGAGCGAGTTACCGAACGACGCAATCAACTCACGCACGGGCCTTGGGAAAAATTCCTCGATGGCGATCCCGTGCTCTATCGACATACCGGCGCGACATTGCCGATCCCTTCAGCTCAAGAATTGCGCGCACTGGCGCATGAAATCCATGAGCTTGCGCTGACACTGAACGATGCACGGCTCGAGGGGTTTCTGAAGGTAGCGCTTATGGAGGCAGACGCAGAGCTCCTAACGCGAGGGTCCACCCAGGTGCTAGTCTGAGCGTGCTTCGGGCACTTCCGACAGGTCGTCGCGACGCAAAAAGCGTCGCACCGAGCTGGTTCCCGCTAGACTTCCCGGGTGACAGTCGCGCTGCCCAATCTCATGCACTTCGACGAAGATGCCTGGGACGATCTCCTCAACCACATTGAGGAGCGCCGGGTCATCCCGATCATCGGCCCCGACCTGCTGCGCGTGCAGACGGAACAGGGTCTGCGGCCGCTCCACGAGTGGCTGGCTGAAAAGCTCGCCGTGCGCCTGTCGGTTAACACCGCGGGACTCCCGCAACCACCGACGTTGAACGACGTCGTCTGGGCATACCACGGCCAGCGCGGGCGCCGCGAGGAAGCCTACACCCGCCTGCGCTCGATCCTGCGCGAGGTCGAATTCGAGCCGCCGCTGGCGCTGCGGCAGCTGGCGCAGATCACGGATTTCAATCTTTTCGTCACGACCACGTTCGATTCCCTGCTCGAGCGCGCCGTGAATTTGGAGCGCCATGGCGGTCAGTCCGCGACCGAGGTGATCGCCTTCGCGCCGAATCGCGTGGCGGACTTGCCGATGGAGCGCAGCCAGCTGCAGCACACCGTCGTGTACCACCTGCTCGGCCGGCTATCGGCCGCGCCGACTTATGTCGTGACCGACGAGGATTTGCTCGAGTTCGTCTGCGCCCTGCAGTCCGAGCACCTGGCGCCCGAGAAACTATTCCACGAGCTCGAGCACAATCACCTGCTGCTGATCGGGGGCGACTTCTCCAACTGGCTCGCACGCCTCTTCCTGCGCATGGCCAAGCGCAAGCGGCTGTCCGACCCGCGCGACGTCGGCGAAGTGCTTGCCGACGACCACACCGCCAAAGACCAGCGGCTGGTGGCATTCCTGCAGCAGGTGAGCACTCGCACGCACATCTACGGCGGCGCAGAGGCGTTCGTCACCGAACTTCACGCCCGCTGGTTGAAGCGCCAGACCGCCACGGCTGCCCCGTCCGGCGTGGCTGCGGTCCCGTCCGGCCTGGCGGCGGTCCCGCAGCGCTTTCTGCCGCCGTCGCGCGAGATGCCCGAGAATGCAATCTTCATCAGCTATGCGCGCGAGGATCTGCCCGCGGTGCAGCGTCTGAAGGCGGCAATGGACGCGGCGGGCCTCACGACCTGGTTCGATCTCGACCGCCTTGAGGGCGGAGACGATTACGACCGGAAAATCCACGCCAATATCGGGCGCTGCAGTTTCTTCGTGCCCGTCATTTCGGCGACGACGCAACGGCGACATGAAGCCTATTTCCGCCGTGAATGGAGCTATGCCGTGGATCGCACCCGCAATATT
>CAZCGD010000308.1:0-5796 GCA_964498105.1 uncultured Streptomycetaceae bacterium | reverse complement strand
CATCACCGGTCCCAGCTGCTGCGACTGGTACTGGGTGCTGATGTCGCCGAACGGGTTCACCACGGTGCGCTCGCCGGGCAGGACCTCGGCTTCGATGACGATCTCGGCGTCGGCCGGCACCAGGAAGTCCCTGCCCCAGGTTACCGAGGGCGCCAGGCGCACCGGCTCCTGCAGGAATCCGCCGCAGGTCGCGTACTCGTTGTCGCCCCACGGCGTGTTGTTGAGCGTGCCGAGCCAGAAGGCCGGGTGGTGGCCGAGCACGTACGCCACGCGGCAGCGCTCCTTGCGCGCCTCCCATTCCCGCAGGATCCGGCTCATGTGCAGCGTGTGAACCGTGAGGCCCGCGCGCTGCGGCGCCTCCGGAAACGCCTTGACGAAGGTAATGTTGTAGAAATCCTCGCCCGGTGGCTTCGCGATCAGGCCCATCAGCATCACGCCTCCGAGATCCATCTCGAAGTGGCGCACCACCGGGAACATCCACAGGTCGGCCTGCTTGCCGGTCAGCACGTTCTGCTGCACTGGCGCGGCGCGGCCGGGAATGACCACCGGCTTCTGCTTGCGGTCGATGCGATCGCACAGCAGCGTCCCGAGCCGCACGCCCGCCTCGCTGCGCTTTAGCCCCACCATCTCGGCGCAGCGCTCGCGCGTGCCCCACAGGTTGGTGACGATCGGAAACTTCGAAGGCCTGCCGCGCATGTCGAGCGGCTGATTGAACTGCACCGTGGGGTACTCGCGGCGCTGGTTGAGCACGCCGAGCAGGCCCGTCACGTCGAATTTCATCGGGTTGACGGTGCGGCTCACCACGCGGAATTCGGCCGGGTCGTCTCGAATCTGGTCGAGATACGTGGCAAGGCTCTTGGGCGCTCTCGCGCCGCCCGCCTTCCGGCTCGTCTTCCTTGTTTTCGGCACGCGGGCCCCTTTCAATGACGCAGCCTGATTCGAATCGTGAATTGCTGACCGGTTGCCGTTTGGAATATAAGAGCGGGGGGTATGCCTGTCAATGCACGTGACAGCCGTGTTCCGCCCATCTTCACGCGGCCAATCATTACGCGCCGCGCCGAGATCAATCCGGCTTGATGCCCGCCGCGGCGACCACTTTTTTCCACTTCACGATGTCGGTCGCGATCATCGCGGCGAATTCCTCGGGCGTGCCGCCCAATGCATCGATGCCCTGCTGCGAGAGCATCTGGCGCATCTCCGGCGCTTGCAATATCCGGTTGATCTCGCCGTTCAGTTTCGCGAGCAGCGGCTTCGGCATTCGAGGCGGGCCGATCACGCCGTACCAGCCGGTGACTTCATAGCCTTTCAGGCCGGCCTCGTGGATCGTGGGAACTTCCGGCAGCGACGATGAGCGCTTGCCGGACGCGATGCCCAGGGCGATCAGCTTGCCGGACCGGATATGAGGGATCGATGCCGGTATGGAAGGGAATGCGAGCTTCAGATGGCCGCCCAGCAGATCGATTACCGCCTGCCCCTGCCCCTTGTAGGGAACGTGCGTGAGATCGACCTTGGCGATGATGGCAAACAATTCTCCGCACAAATGGCTCGGCGAGCCGACGCCCGAAGATCCGTAGGACAACTGCCCGGGCCTCGCCCGTGCGTAGGCAACGAATTCATTGACCGACCGGGCGGCCACCGACGGGTGAACCACGAACAGGTTGGGGACATCCGCGACCATGGTGATCGCGGTGAAATCCCGTATCGGGTCGTAGGGCAGCTTGCGGTGCATGGCCGGGTTGATCGCGAAGCCGGCGGGAATCATCTGGAGGGTGTACCCGTCCGGGGCCGCCTTCGTGGTCAGCTCGGCTGCGATGATCTGGTTCGCCCCGGGCCGGTTGTCGATCACGACCTGCTGCTGCCAGTTCTCACCAAGCTTCTGCCCGATGGCTCTGGCCAGGATGTCCGTGGCGCCGCCCGGCACCACGCCAACGAGGAAACGGATCGGGCGATTGGGATAATCCTTCTGCGCCAGAACGCCGCTCGCCGCGCAACTCAACATGAGCGCGAGCGGAAAGGCGAAACTGCATCGAACCGGCATGAGGATCAACGCGCGGAGGCACCGAAGAAAGCAAGCGCCCGCGCTTCGATGCTCTGCCGCGGATAGGCGTTCGCGGGCGATGCCGGATCCTCAAACGAAGTGTGGGGCGTGAAGCGCGCCCGGCCGTCCTTCATGGAGTCGTAGACCTTGAACACCAGCGCCTCGTCGCGCTGCATCCGTGGAAAGTAATACCAGCGGTGGTTCGGATTGTGCATCAACCGGTAGGTCTGCCCCACCCGGCCGGGATAGCGGCGTTCGGCGACCAGGAAGTCCTCGGCCGCAATGCTCTTCGCGTCGGCAACCGCAAGCGGGTTCGCCACGATCGGCTGGTTGATCGCGCGCCACACCTGGATGATCGCGAAGCGCCCTTTGAGCAGCGATTCCGCCTCCTCGGGCAGCAGGTCGCGCACGCGCTGCGGGCCCGACCACTCCGTGTAGTCATTGTGCGCCGAGAGCACCGGTTCGCGGATCAACTTCGCTTCCCGCTCCGCCCCGTCTCCCGAGCGCAGCGTGTGATCGAACAGCACCACCCGCGACGCGCCCGACACCTTCTTGATCAACTGCTCGACCTCCGGGTAATAGACGGACTTCAGCTGTTGTTCATCGAAGAAATCACCTACCCGGGTGTGGTGCTCGACGAATACGAAGCCGTGCTGGTCCAGCGAGAATTCCCCGATGAGCGGGCGCCCGTCGCGCACCGTCATCGGCCGCAGTTCCTGCGTCCCGGTACGGCGCCGGCTCACGTCCTCTGGGCCAAAAGTCTCGTTGACCAACGTTTCGCCGGTGTTGACGATATAGGGAATATCCGCGGTCACTGCCTGGTTCATGGCGTCGCTTCCTGGCTGCCCCCCTAGTGGGGCAATTAGACGGGAGCTTACACTGATTTACCGGCCCGCTGCTGCAAGGCGAGGACAGATGGGGTCAACCTGACCCCCCATCCACATGCGAACGCGCTACTGCGCCGTCATCCGCGCAGGCTACCGCGAAATGCAAGGAGGGCCGCTCGCTGAGCGGCCCTCCCGATTGAGCTTCCGCTCCTACCAGCGTACGGGCAGGCGCACGCCCGGTTCCGACAGCCGTTGATCCATGCAGGAGATTTTTCCGGTAGTGCCGGCGGTCTCCCCGCCGCTGTTGGGCGAGTTGTCGCGGCGGTTGGCGTCGAGGTTCGCGGTGCAGAATGTGCGGCCCGACAGCACCGGGCTAGTGTTGAATTCCATCGGCCCGCCGTTGCGCAATTTCGTGGTGGCATCCGGCGCGTTGCGGAACACCTCGCGAACGTTCCTGCCATTTTTGGTCACGACGACGACCGCGTTGCGCTCGTTGGCGTCGACCCAGATATTACCCTCCCGGTCGAGCGCGATGCCGTCCGCCCCCTCCAGCAGCGGGTGCGCCACGAGGATGTTCTCGAGGCACAGCGTATTCGCGGTGAAGGTGGTATCGCAACCCATGCGGCTCCGCACGTTGCCGTGATGGTCGAGATTCACTTTCCAGAGCGCGCCGCGCGCCGTGTCCGACACGATGAGATCGCCGTCGTCGTCGAACGCGAGACCGTTCGCAACCAGCGGCTGGGACCCGAGCGCGTTCAGGGCATTGCGACTGGTCGGGGTGACCGTGATCGTGCCCGGCGGCAGGGTGCGGACATCGCGTCCCACGCCGCCTACTCCAGCGACCAGGTTCACCTCGTTCGCTAGCGGTTGGATGCGGAACATTTCCGTGGGCGTGCCGTAGACATCGATTCTCCAGACCCGGCCCTGGCCGGTGGTCCCGTCGCTGGTCCAGAGGTTGCCGTGGCGGTCTAATGCGACGCCGTTCGCGCCCGGCAAGCCGGCCACGAACAAATCGGCTCCGGGCGGGGTAACGGCGTTAGGCAGGAAACGGTAGATCTTGTCAGCCTCGGCAACGTAGAGCTTGCCCTCGCGATCGAACGCGAGACCCAGCGGCGCGCACTGGCCCGTCGCGCTGGGCGCCGGGATGGTGCCGACGATGACCAGCGTGGGACTCTCGATATTGACCCGCCATACCGGGCATGGCTTGCCGGCGCCGGCCATCCGCGCCGGCACATAGAGATTGCCGCGATTGTCACCGGTCATTCCCTCAATGGGCAGCGTCGTTGTTATCAGAGTGGAGAATGTCGGGTTCTTCGGGAACGAATCGCCATCGTTGGCCAACGCAGGAACCGCGGCCAGCGGAAAAACAAGCAAAGATAAAGCGATCAAGCTGCGCGCGATATTCATGTGGATCCTCCTATTGTCGTATTGTTCAAACCCGAATAGTAAACAACCTGCGCCGTCCCCTATTCCCGCATCGGCACAAACATAGTCAGCTCAGTCGCATCGTTCGGAGCGTCGATGCCCGCCGTCGTCGCATAGTCCGGATATGCGAGGGATGCGGGCCCGGAATCGGGAAATTGTGTACGATTTCACCTGGGCCGCCCATTGACTGTCGACGGCCTGCGGGAGCCCGAATAGCCGGATATCAAGCGCAAGGTTGGTCACGTAGATCCAGTCGCCGTGACGCGCCAGGCTCGCGGGAAACAGAAATCCCTTCGGTGCGCCGTGCCGGTCGATACCGTCGAAGTCGCCGAGCTTGGCGATCACCCGCCCGGTCTTGTCGAGCACCACGATTTCGTCGGCCTGGTTGGCGGCCACCCAGAGATTGTCGTCCTTGTCGATGATCAGGCCATCGGCGCCGTTGATGCTGTTGACGAACACTTCGGGCGTGCCCGGCGTGCCGCCGCTGACCGGAATCCTGATGACCCGGTCGTCACCCGTGTTCGCGACGAACAGCGCGCTCCCGTCCTTGTTGAACGCAAGGCCGTTGGCGCCAAATGGCGGTGTGCCGGATGTGCCGAGCAGCGGGTCGGTGACCCACGCTACGGGAATCCCGCCGGACTGCCCGGTGCGCCAGATAATGCCCTGGAACGAATCGGAGATGTAGACGTTACCCTGCTTGTCAAAAGTCAGGGCGTTTGGCCCCGTCCCGTCCACCGGGCCAGGAATATTGGCGAAGATTGTGTTTTCCCCGGAGAACGGATTCACCTTGAGCACGCGGCGATTGCCAAAGTCGATCACCAGCAGGTCCCCCGTGTCCGGGTGAAAGTCGAGCCCCAGGAGCCGATTGCTCGAGCCTTGGACAGCCACCTGGCGTTGCAAATGCCCCTGCCGGTTGAACACCAAGAGTTGCGCCGGTGGCGAACTGGTGAAGTCGAACGTGGTCACATAGACGTTGCCGTGTGAGTCCGTCGTAATGCCCTCCGGGTACTTGACGCCGTTGGGCAACGTAGCGAATTTTTCGACTTCCCCGCGCTCGAACGCGGCCGCGTTCAGGGGGCACAGCAAAAGGTACGTCAGCAAAAGGACCGCGACACGACGGAGCGCAGACATTGGAAACCCCCCTGTAAAAAAGTACTTATGGAGTCATGCAGTCTAGGTAGGTCGGCGAGGCAGTGTCAACGATCCTCGAACAATATGCCCGGTATCAGGGCAGAGTTTCCAACAATTACCCCTCCTGCCTGGCCTCGTGGGCGACCTGTTGGACGGGGAACGGGAGATACTCAAGCACGCTTCGTGTGCTGAGGTGCCTGTCGCGTTGATTTGCATGCAGAAAAACGGGGGGCGCCCCCGTCTACCCGGACGCGACGCGCGATAGGAGAACTGTCCTATTTTCTGCGGCCACAGATCTCCGCGGCGCGGGTCCTGGCGTAGGCGGCGTGGTCAAAGCCGGCCACGTTCAAGGTATTGCCCTCGTCCTGGAAGATG
>CAZCGD010000307.1:0-4156 GCA_964498105.1 uncultured Streptomycetaceae bacterium | reverse complement strand
GCGGCGCGACCGTGACGGTGTGCAATTCCAAAACTCCCGATCTGGGGGAGGTGACGAAACGCGCGGACATCCTGATTGCGGCGGCCGGCAAGCCGGGGCTCATCGATGCCGCGATGGTGAAGCCGGGCGCGGTGGTGATAGACGTTGGCATCAATCGCCTGCCCCACGGCGGCATCGTCGGCGACGTGGAGTTTGCGAGCGTGAAGGAAGTGGCGTCCATGATTACGCCGGTTCCGGGCGGCGTAGGTCCGATGACGGTCGCCATGCTGATCGCCAACACCGTCACGGCCGCCGAGCGTGCAGCGAACTCCCGCGCCGCTTAAGCGGCGCGGCGTGCAAGGACCTTCGCAGGGTCGTAGAACGGCAGACGCGCCACCCGCGCATACAGTTCCTCGCCCAGCGTTACGCGGGTCCCGGGATAGTGCTCGCCAGGGCCGACGAAGCCGAGCGCAAGGTATGCGTGGAGGATCGGCGAGAAGCAGGCGCTGGTCACCACCGCAGTACCTTCGCGCAAGCGAGGCGGCGGCTGTCCGGCCACCGGCATCAGTTGCTCGCGCGTGAGCCTGCCACGGGAATAGGGCAGCAGGCCGACCAGCCGTTTGCGCGGCACCTTCCGCAGCGCTGCGCCCCCGTGGAATTTCCGGCCGTAGGGTTCCACCAGGCGCTCGAGCGCCAGTTCCGATGGCGATACCGGGGCGGCAAGTTCACGCGCGAACAGCAGATGGCCCGCTTCGATGCGCAATGTGTCAGCCGCCTCGAACCCGCATTCCGCGAGCCCGAAAGGCTTTCCTGCTGCAACCAGGCGTTCCCACAAGGCCTGCGCTGCGTCGGGCGGGACGATCAGTTCATAGCCGGATTCACCGCTGTAGCCGATTCGCGCCAGCCGGCCATGCCCGCGGCCGAGTGCAATTGATGCAAACCCGTAGTACGCCACCAGAGGAAGCGGTTCCGGCGCAAGACATTCACGCAGTATCCGGCCCGCTTCCGGCCCCTGTAACGCGAGCACGGCGTGATCGGTCGAGCGATCGACGACAGTTGCCGAATAACCTGTCGCCAGACGGGCTATGTGCGCGAGGTCTTCCCGTCTGCCGACGAACAACGCAAACCGGCCTCCCCCCAGGTTCCAGACCGTCGCGTCATTCAATACACTTCCGTCTTCGTGAAGGAGCAGGGTATAGGCGATGTGGCCGGGCTTGAGACCGGCGAGATTCCGCGTCTGCAGGTAGTCGAGATAATCGCCAGCCTCAACGCCGGAGATCTCCGCGCATCCCATGAAAGAGAAATCGAACAGTCCTGCGGCCTGCCGCGTGGCCAAGTGCTCCGCCGCTGGGTCGGAAAAGCGCTCTGGTACGGTCACACCAGGACCGATTGCGAGAGCGGGGACGCGGCGCCGCTCGAAATAGGACCAGAGGGCGGTCTGCGTCACGCGTACCCCATAGCGCGCGCGATCAGGAAGGCGCCGACCACTATGCACAGCCAGGCAACGAACCGTTTCAAGGGGCCGGGACTGACGGCGTGCGCGATGCGGGCTCCCACGTAGACGCCGGCAATCTCCAGGACCGTGACCGTCGCTGCAACCGGGAAATTGACGGTGCCGAAATTGAGGTTACCCAGCGTTCCCGACAGCGCGGCGATGATCTGGATCACCTGGCTCGCGCCAATCGACGCCAGCGCCGGAAATCCGAACAGCACCATCAGCGGCACCGACAACGCCGGGCCGCCCACCCCGGTCCATCCCGAGCCGAGCCCGGACGCCGCTCCGATCGCCGTCAACAGCGCGCGCTGGCGCCCGTGGTCGCCGTGGAACGCGGGGTCCCGCATGCCCCGCCACGTAGCCAGGGTATGGACCCCGGCGAAAATAATGACCGCCGCCAGCAGGAGCGCGAGCGCGGCCGGGCGGGTGAGGGAATTCAACCAGGCGCCGAGGAAGGCGAACGGGATCACGCCGGCGCACACCGGTATGGTGACGCGCCAGTCGATGCTGCCCCGGCGCTGGAACATCACTGTGCCGGTGATGCCGGTAAAGGCGAATGTAAACAGCGCGGTCGCCATCGCCTCATGGATGCCGAGGCCGGCGAACGCGGTGAGCGCCGGGATCAGCAGGATGCCGCCAATGCCGACCGCCCCGATCAGCACGCCCACGCCGAATGACGCCAGCAGCAAGCAGGTCAATTCGAACAAGATCTCACCGCAAAAAAACAGGGAACCACACGGAAAGTCTTAAATGACCACGGGGACTCTAAGGGGGTCGGGTTATTGTCCGTGTCATCCGTGTGATTCCGTGGCGTGTTTGAGACCGGTTCGCAGCGCAGGCTTTGCCCCCTGGCCTTGCAGCGTCAGCCGGCCTGGGAGCGCGTCCCGCCGCCTTTCCATCCGATCTTTTCCTTGAATTTCCTCAACTCGTCTTCCTTCATGAAGACGGTGTGCTCCTTGCCGGGATAGATACGCTTGCGCACCTCGTCACGGTAATCGCTCAGGCCTTTCTCGATGATGGGCACCAGGTCAACGTAGATCTTCGAATGGCGCGGCACGTGCTTTTCGTAAAGATGGAACAGGTCCGAACCAATGATGTGGACGCCGTGGGCCAGGTTGCCCGCGCCGAGGCTGATGACCGGAACCGGCAGCGTTTCAGCCAGGTATTCGCAGACCTCTGAAGTCGTCACCTCGCACATGATCGAGAAGCAGCCGGCATCGACCATCGCCCAGGCATCGTCCACCAGTTCCTTCGCGCGTTCCGCCGTCTTGCCCTGTGCCTGGAAGCCGCCGAGCTGCGGCATCCGCATCGGCGTGATGCCGATATGGCCCTGCACCGGAATGCCGGCCTTGACGATCGCCTCGATGTACGGGGCGTGATGCCGATTGCCCTCGCACTTCATCACTTCGGCGCCACCCTGAGACACGTATTTGGCGGCGTTGTCGACCGCCTGCTGGGCCGAGAGATGAAAGCTCATATACGGCATGTCCACCATGCGCAGGCCGTACTGGGATCCGCGTTTGACCGCCTGGGCCATGAACATCACTTCCTCGAACGACACGGAAGTCGTGGATTCGTGGCCGAACAAGACCATGCCGCCGGTATCCGAGACGCACAGGATGTCGATGCCGACACGGTCGGCGATGATCGCCGTTTCGTAGTCGTAGACCGCAAGCTGCACGATCGGCTCGCCCTTCTTCATCTTTTCCACGAGCGTGGGTATCGTGACCTTTCTGCGTTTTTCTGCGCCTTGCTCCGCCATATCACCCTCCATGAATGGTTAACAGTAAAACGAATTGCCAAAATTGAACAACATATCCGCGCTCAAATAGCCGCGGAAGCCGAAGTAGGTCACCAGTGCGGCGAGAACCGCCAGCATCGCCCATACCAGGATCTTGCGGCTCTGGATCATACCGCCGGCCTCCTGACGGGCAACGTGGCCAGTTCGCGCTCATCGATCGGCAAGCACAGGACCGCTGCGAGCGCGCTCAACCCGGCGGCGACCATCCATACCGTCAGGTACGAGCCGGTGAGGTCGAACATGTAGCCCCCGTACCAGCCGCCGAGAAAACTCCCGAACTGGTGGCCGAGGAAGACGATGCTGAACAGCGTCGATAGGTACTTGACGCCGAATATTTGCGCCACCAATCCGTTGGTAAGGGGTACCGTGCCCAGCCAGGTGAATCCGATTACCGCCGCGAACACCCACGTCGACCAGGGCGTTAGAGGAAGCGTGACGAAGGCCAGAATCGCAACCCCACGAATGCCGTAGATCCACGACAACAGGTATTTCTTGCTGAATTGGCCGCCGAGAATCCCGCACAAGTAGGAGCCCACGATATTGAAGAAACCGATCAGCGCGAGCGCCGTCATGCCTGCCAGAGGCGTCATGCCCTGGTCGAGGAGATAGGCCGGCAGGTGCACCATGATGAACAGGGTCTGGAAGCCGCATACCAGGAACGAGGCCGTCAAATACCAGAAACCGCGGTGAGCGGCAGCTTCCTGCAGCGCTTCGCTCAGGCTTTGATTGCTGCCCGGCGGGGCGGTGTTTCTTCCCGCCAATGCCGAGGCGAGCGGCACGATCAGGAACGAGCATGCGGCAAGGACCAGCAGCGCATTCAACCACCCGTACTGCGAGATCAGCAGCTGGCCGTACGGCAGCATGATGAACTGGCCGAACGA
>CAZCGD010000306.1:0-6878 GCA_964498105.1 uncultured Streptomycetaceae bacterium | reverse complement strand
GCGCAGGACGGGCTCGGGGGCGGGCACGGCGCGGAGAGCAGGAACATGCGGCTCGCCGGCATGAGCGACCTGCAGGGGCGCAGCGCGTTCCAGGTGGTCATCCTCAGGCAGGGCGAGCGCTGGATGGCCTACGTCGGAACCCACGGCGGCGGTGCGATGAATCCGCTTACCGGGCGGGAAGAGGGCAACGGCACGATCATCCTCGACGTGACTGACGCGCGGCAGCCGCGGATCGTTCACCATATACCCACGGCATCCCTGAAGGCCGTCGAGGGCGGCGAAGGCACCGGCTCGCAGATGGTGCAGGTCTGCGCCGGCAAGGATCTGCCCAAGGGCGATCCCGCGAAGTTCTACATGATGCGCACCGACGGCAGCAGGGCGCACGAGATGTGGGACGTCACTGTGCCCGAGCGCCCGGTCAAGCTCGGCGACATTGTTGCAAATCTCCGCTCGACTCACCGCCAGGCGTGGGAATGCGATACCGGCATTGCCTTCGTCAATTCCGGCCTGCCCGGCTGGGAGGTGCTGCGCATGACGCAGGCGTGGGACCTCTCGGATCCCACGAAGCCGGTCCACGTGCGGGACTTCGCGTTGCCCGGCCAGCAGCCCGGCGCGCCGAAGCGGGCGAATCGCCGGTTGCACGACGGCCACGGGCCGTTCTCGACGGGACCGAAGGGCAACCGGCTCTACTTCGGCTACGGCAACGTCGGCAGCGGCGCGTACCAGATCGTCGACCGCGAGAAGCTGCTGAACGGACCGAAAGAGCCGACGGAGGAGAACCTGCTCTACCCGCAGTTGTCGTTCCAGAACACCGGCACCATGCAGGCCGTGCACGCAGTGCTGCCGCTGATCGGAATGGAGGTTCCGGAATTTTCCCGCTACGCCAAGGGCAAGGTGCGCGATTTTCTCCTGGTGCTGCCGGAGGCGATCGAGAACGAATGTCACGAGGGGCCGACGATGATGGTCGTGGTGGACATCACCGATGAACGCAATCCAATCGGCGTGGCGAACTTCCAGGTGGAGAACAAGGACGGCAGGTTCTGCACCCGCGGCGGGCGCTTCGGGCCGCACCAGACGCAGGAGAACCTGACGCCGATCTACCACAAGCGCGTGGTGTTCGTGGCCTGGTTCAACGCCGGCGTGCGCGCGGTTGACATCCGCGACCCCTACAACCCGAAGGAGATCGGTTTCTACATTCCGGCGACCAACAAGAACACCAGGCCGGAATGCGTGAAGACCCCCGAGGGGCCGCGCTGCAAGATCGCGATCGTGACCAACAACGTGGAAGTGGACGACCGCGGCTACGTCTACATGACCGACCGCACCCGCAGCGGGCTGCACATCCTCGAGCTGACGGGAGAGGCGCGGGGCGTCGCCAACTTTCGCTGAGCACAAGACGTCTCAGATGAGGCGTCTCAGGTGCTGCGTCTCAGATAAGGCGTCTCAGATGAGGCGTCTCGAACACTACATCTCAGGTACGGCGTCTCAGGTGCTGCATCTCAGATAAAGCGTTTCGGTACTGCGCGCCGTAGCTGCGACGCTGTATCTGCGACGCTTCATCTGCGACGTAGTATCTGCGACGCCTTTGCCTTCAGCCAGGACCGGTCACTGGTCACCGTTCACCGGTTCTTGGGCTTGGCCTCGCGAATCAGCAGGCCGGTGGTAGAGACGCGTAGCTCGAATTCGGCGGGCTTGTTGACGGGCACGAAAGTCGCCGAGCCGTACTCGGCGTCCAGCAGCGGAGCGAGGAAGGTGTTGCGCTGGCGCAGTGAATAGAGGTCGATCATTCTCTCCTTGCCCAGCGCATGCACCGTGCGCTTGGCGTCGCGCTCGTTCTTGATGTCGTGGTAGCGCCCCGCCACGCGATCGAGCTCGTAGGCGGTATTCAACCCGATCATGTTCGCGTAGGCGTGCCACTTGAGGATGTGGGCATCGACGTAGATCTCGTCTCCCAGGAGTTCGAAGGTTGCCTCGCGGCCTTCCGGGAACCGGAACGTGGCCATGAAGCGCTTCGGGCCGTCGGGTTTCACGGTGATGTGCGCCGCGATGTCCTCGCGGGTAAGCGCCCGGTAGCCCAGCGTGCCAATCGAGATGGCTCCCGCCAGCGCCCCCATGGTGACGAGCAACAGCCCGGTCAGCAGGCGGAAGACGCATTGCGCGTAGCGGTAGCGGATGAACGAAAAGATGCCACCGAGAAACAAAGTAATGCCGATCACGCCGAACAGGACGGCGAACGGGAACAGCGGGGCGTTGATCAGCTCGGGCGGCATGGGGCTGTCACCCTAAAAACGACGGTTGCTAACCGCAGAGGCGCAGAGACGCAGAGGTAACACAATGCAAATCGATAAAACGACGGTTCACCAAATTGGAGAATCGTAGAAACTTTGTAAGTCATTTAATTTTATGCTCTCCGCGTCTCTGCGCCTCCGCGGTTCGCTTTTTCTAGGCTCACTCCGGGCCGGCGGAATCAGCGCCGGTGCCGGCCCCGCCTACCGGGTCGGCCACTTGCCCGTCTTCTCGTTGTATTCGACATCGAGGTCGCGTCGCGGCATGCGGTAGCCGTCCGGCCCCTCGATCCGCCACACGACTTGCTTGTGCTCGATCAACTTGTAAGCGGCCTCCAGCGCAAGGTCCAGCGTCTGGTAGTCCGTCGCGGTCACGCTCGGCGGCTCAGGATGGCCGCGCGGCACCATAGGGGAGTGAACGACCTGGAATGCCATGAGTTTTCGGCCGGCAACCGGCCGTCCGGGTGTGTGGATACCTTATTCTGCTCCGATTCGCAGCGCGGTTCAAAGCGCCGCTTCGATGCCGCGCCGCCCGTGTGCTTGCGTCCTGGCCGGCGATTCGCCGGCCCGCGACTACCCGCAAAAATGGCCCACGTTGACCAGGGCTTCCGAGAGCCGGCCGTTGGTTTGCAGGAGGATCGCACGCGTGCGCCTGCTGCAAACCAGCCATTCGCTCTGCTCCCTTTCGCACGAGAGGTGCGCTTCCGTGCTACGCACCTTGCCTTTCGCATCGGTGAACTGCCTGCTGCCGGTAGTGCACGAAAACCCGAGCGCTCGCATCGCGGCCGGCACGCCGTTGAACGAAGTACCCACCGGCACGCGCGCCAGTATGGCCGCGGTTTCGGTCTCGATCTCGTCGCTGCCCGCGTAGCCGCACGCGCCCAGGGCCATCAGGATCGCGGCACCACCGATCCGACGGGCGAACGGCACGAGTGACATGATCGGATTCAACCAATCAGGAAATCAGCGCGCATATGACCGTGCATCTGCCCACTCATCCGCGCTGCTTCAGCGTCGGAGCCGTCAAATCGGATAGTCGTAAGCGCGGTTTTACTTGCGCGTCGAAGTTTGCCGGGTCGAGCCAGCGGCCGAAGGCGCGCGCGAGCTCCGGCCACTCGCTGTCAATGGCGGCGTACCACGCGGTATCGCGGCTGCGGCCCTTGTAGACGACCGCCTGGCGGAAGATGCCTTCGTACGAGAAGCCCAGCCGCTGCGCAGCGGCGCGCGAGGGGGCGTTGAGAGAATCGCACTTCCATTCGTAGCGCCGGTAGCCGAGCTCGAACACGCGCTTCATCATCAGGTACATCGCCTCGGTCGCGGCGCGCTTGCGCTGCAGCAGAGGCGAGTAGTTGATGTTGCCGATCTCGATCACGCCGTTCTTCTGATCGATGCGCATGTAGGCCGCCACGCCGACCGCCTTTCCGGTGTCGGCATCCACGATGGCGTGGAACAGGGGATCATCTCCCAGGCAGGAGGACTCCATCCATTGCCGGTAGGCATCGAACGAGTCGAATGGCCCGGACAGCAGATAAGTGAAGTTGCGGCGGCTGGAATCGAGCGCGCCCGCCCGGTAAAGGTCTTCAGCGTGCCGCGCGGGATCTATCGGCTCGACGCGGCAGTAGCGCCCGCTCATGGCCGTGCGCGGCGGCCGCGCCACGCCTTTCCATCCCGGCAGCGGCGCCCCTACCGGCTGACCGAGGTCGTTGTGATGTGCAGAGTTCAAAACAGTAAATTGACAGGATTAACAGGATTAACAAGATTAAATCAAAACCAAGTCTCGGAACGACGTCTCAGTCATATTCATACATGGATTTCCTGCTTTTTATTTTGTTTCGGTCTAATCCTGTTAATCCTGTCTATTCTGGTTTTCAGCGCGCCTGTAACCGGGTTCGCGATCGCGGCTCGATGTTGCGGAATGCCGAATCCTGAGTCCTGCTCCCGGGGGTGTCAAGCGGGATGGACAGTCCTTTGTTGGACGTGCACACTGGTCTGGAAAGAGAGGCCGCCTTGTACCGACTGATCGCCTTCAGCGCATTGTTGCTGGCCGGCTACGCGCAGGCGCAGACCGGCGTGTTCGACAACCTGGTGCAGTCGCGCTACGTGCATTGCGCGTTCTACAAATCGTACGACGTGGATCCTGCCACCGGAGACCGGATCATGGTCGAAGGGCGCTCCCATTCCCTGACCCACTTCCAGGCCATCCATGACGGGCGGGCGCGGCAGATTTCCACCGGCTCTGCAGGCGCGCGCAACGTGAGGGTGCTTAACGGCGGCAAGTACCTGCACTTCCTGGACTCGGCGGCGGGCCACTACGTCCTGACCACGGTGTACGGCTGCATCAATCGCGACGAACGCGGCACCTGCATCACCTACGGCGCCGTGCAATCGCGGCATTTCGATACGCGGGTGCTGGCCGATCCCGACGCGGTGTATGAGGCGCTGAAGGACAGCTCGGATCCGGGTTTCTGCGATCACAGCTTCATCGGGATGCAGGAGGCGAAAGGCAATTGAACGCCACGGCGCCAGGATCAACAGCGGAGACACGAAGGACACAAAGGACACAAAGGAATACAAAATCAGGAATTGAACCGCCAAGGCGCCAAGAAAAGCAGAACAATAATTGAACCGCCAAGGCCGCCATGGCCGCCAAGAGAATCAAAGCAACAATTGAACCGCAGAGAACGCGGAGAGAAGCCAGAATCAGGTTGAACTACCGAGACTGCCTAGAACACCGAATCAGCCACAGAGAACACAGAGGGCACAGAGAAAAACGAGTTAGGGAAGAGGTACAACACACGGTCGGCCGGGAACAGACGGCCGTTATTTTCAGAGATTCGTGAATTGGATGCCGTGCGTGATTACCGCAATTTGTCCGAGCTATAGAGCTCAAAGGCGTTCACCCATTGGATACGACCATGAGCGATGCCAAAGATGGGCATGGTGCCAATTCCGGCCAGTATTAGCAGGACGAAGGCGGTGGCTACCCACACGTGCTTCCCGGCAAGTCTGATCACGGCCCGCGCGATCAGTCCGGATAGCCAGTAGAGCAAGACCCCGTAAACTGTCAGGTGGACAAAGCTGAACAGCAGGAATGAAGAGTCGGTGAGATGGCGCAATCCGATCAGCAGGATGCCGCCATATGGGAGCAGCCCTCCCACTACCGCCAGGTAATAAAACAGCGGGACGAAAGCAGCGAGCCCGATAAAGATCAGCCACCGGATACCAGTCCGCTGCATGCTGCACTCGTCAAATTCCAGCCAGAAGAAACCTCGAGCCCTGACCCATTAACGCGTCTCGATGCGGCGGTTAGCCGGCTCTCCACAGCGCAAAGGCAAACAGACCCCACATGAGGAACACGCAGGTCGTGCTTGCGACGTACACCCAAAAACGGTGTATCACGCGATTGTATGTCAGGTGAATGAAGCTGTGGACCGCCCGAAGCCCGACGTATAGCCAGGCGAGCACGAGTTGAAACGGTGTAACGGTGTCAGTGATCGCCAACGCACCGCAAACAGAGAAGAAGAGAACCGGTACCTCGAAAAGGTTTCGAAAGTTGTCGGCGGCGGCAACATTCTGAAGCGCCTCCGCTGCAGTCCGGCTTGTCGCTATAGACTGCGGGCGAATACGGCGCGCGCGCATTTCCGCAACGCGAGTGGCGTACATGCGTCCGGCGACAACCGCAACGAGTACCACTTGCGCTACAAGAGGCCAGAAAATTGCGTTACGCATGATTGAGACGGCTAACTTAAATTGGTTGACAAGAAATTAGGTGACACATTAGTTGACACTTTTTCCCAGCTAAATCGGCGCGCTCCGACGTTAGTTGACAAATTAATTGACACCCGCCGACGCCAATCGTCAACTATTGGTCATCCCGAGCCCGCCGCGCTGCATCGCGTCGGGCGTTCGCCGGCTCAAACATGCGCAGGCATGTTCTTCGAAACCCCGGCTCACTCCCTCATCACTCATCCCTAGTCGAGATAATGTATCTCGACCGTCGGCCTGCCCGACCGGGTATCGGCGTAGATCATCGAGTACTCGGGCACTTCGAGCCAGGTCGAGATGTCGCGGGTGAGGGGCTCGGAGGCGATCATGATGGAGTCTGCCGTGTCCGCGCCGCCGGTCATCTTCCATTCGTCGTCGTGGTAGCCGTACTCGCGTCCCGAGGTGTACCACAGGCTGTTATAGCTGAAGGCAGCCGGCGACACGAGCGCAGGGTCGTCGGTACGGTAACAGCCGAAGTCGAAGCAGTAGCGCACGGCGACGAGTTGTTTCCCGGTGGTGATGAAGAGATTGACGGGCGACCAGTTGGCGATGCCCAGCTTGCCGCGCAACTGGCGGATGACGGCGAGCGTTTTTTCCAGCGCGGCCAGGATCTCGCCGGCGTCGACGTGGCCGGCCGGGTTGTCGAGATGGGACAGGAACAGCGCGTAAATCCACTCGCTGTCGGTAGTGCCGTCGATCATGCGGACGAACTCGGGGCGGACGTGCTCGAGCAGCGCCGGCTTCATGTCGCGCATGCGATCGAGGTCGCCGTTATGGGCGAGCGCGATGCGGCAGCCCGGGAACTGGAAGGGATGGATGTTCTGCTGC
>CAZCGD010000305.1:0-3670 GCA_964498105.1 uncultured Streptomycetaceae bacterium | reverse complement strand
CGGGCGGGGACGTTCATCGCCTCCGCCCTCGGCGCCCGCAACCCGGAAGTTGCCGCCGCTGTTCTCGCGGAATTCGCACCAAAGCTGGACGCTAAGGAACTCGCCGCCGCCAAGGCCGCGGCCGCGGTGATGGCCATGAATAACGTCTATTACCGCTTCCTGCACCTCGTGGAAAACGAGGAGTACGGCAAGCTGCCGGCGAAGCTGCGAATGAACGCCATCGCGAACCACGGCATCGCTCGTGCTGATTTCGAGTTGTGGTGCCTGGCGGTGTCCTCGATCAACGGCTGCGGCATGTGCATCGAATCGCACGACAAGGCGGTGCGTAAGGAAGGCATCACCGCCGAGCAGGTGCAGGCCGCGGTGCGCATCGCGGCGGTGGTCAACGCCACGGCGGCGGTGCTGGATGCTGAGGCGGCGGAGCAGCCGGTGGTATCCATGGCAGCTTGAAACTGTGGCCGGATACCGGTCGGGCAAAACCGCAACGCCCCCGCGTCGGAGGCTAACTGGGCGGCAGCGAGTGGGCCCACGGCCTTACTCTGCCTGCCGTTACCAGTCACCGGTCACTGGTCACCAGTCACGCCTCATCGGCTAGCCATCGCGCTGCGCGCCCGGCCGGCCGTCCTCTACAACCCAGGTGGCGAGCGTTTGCACCGGCGAGTCCACGTCCTTTTCGTTGACCGTGCGCAGCCGCGCGAGGCAGCGCTGCGGCGTGAGCTCGAGCACGGTGTAGCCGCGGCGAGTGCTGTCGGCGAAGCGGATATGCGGGTTGTCGGAGCGCCAGGTCTCGATGGATTTCGCGGAAATGCCCTGGGAGGTGATCGAGGTGCCGACGAACTCGGTCGCCACCGCCGGTGATTTCGGGTCGTCGAAGTCGGTCTTGAGGTCAGCGACGACCGACGTATGCACATCGCCACCGATCACCACCGGGTTGGCGACGCGCTTGGCCGCAACGAAGCCGAGCAGGCGTTCGCGCGCCTTCGGGTAGCCGTCCCACCCGTCGGTCCAGAACGACTGCCCCGGTCCGGGCCTCCGGTCCACCTGCGCCATCACGGTCTGCTGCGCAATCACATTCCAGCGCGCGCCGGAGCCGCCGAGGCTGTCGAACAGCCACTGCTCCTGTTGCGCTCCCAGAAGCGTGCGGTCGGGCCGCTGTAGATCCGGGCAATCCACCGCGGCAACGACCGTGCTGCCGCCGCGGCCGGGGCGGGGACAGACCTGCGGCGAGCGATACTGCCGGTCGTCAACAACATGAAAGCGGGCGAGCGCGCCGAAGTCCCACTGCGAATAGATCCGCATGTCCGGCCCGTTCGGCTGCATGCGCGCGGGCAGCGGCATGTGCTCGTAGTAGGCCTGATAGGCCGCAGCGCGGCGCATGAGGAACGCCTGCGGCAGATCGCGGTACTGGGAATGGTCAGCGGCATAGTCATTGCTTACTTCGTGGTCGTCCCAGGTAACGAGCCACGGACAGCCGGCGTGAACGGACTGCAGATCGGTGTCGCTCTTGTAGAGCGCGTAGCGATTGCGGTATTCCTCGAGCGTGATCGATTCTTCGGCGCCGTGCTTGCGCACGTGGTTGCGTCCCCACGAGGACTCGTAGATGTAGTCGCCGAGGTGGACGACGAGATCGAGGTCCTCGGCCGCCAGGTGCCGGTAGGCGGCGTAATAGCCGTGCTCATACTGCTGGCAGGACGCGAACGCGAAGCGCAATCGCTCAACGCCGGCGCCGGCCGTCGGTGCCGTGCGAGTCCGCCCCACCGGACTCACCGCGATTCCGGCGTGGAAGCGGTAGTAATACCAGCGCGCCGGATCAAGCCCGGTGACTTCGGCGTGCACCGAGTGCGCCCATCGCGGCAAGGCGGCCTCCTGCCCCTTCCGCACGATATTGCGGAAAGCCTCGTCGGTCGCGACCTCCCAACCGACGTTGATCGCGGCCTGGGGCATGCCGCCCCCCGCGAGCGGCTCGGGTGCGAGCCGCGTCCACAGCACCACGCCGTCCGGCGTCGGGTAGCCCGAGGCGACGCCCAGCGTGTAGGGGTAGCTCGCGAAGCGCGGCTGCGCCAGCAGGCGCGGGGCGGCAAGCCCCGCCGTGGCAAGGCCGGCGGCGCAACGCAGGAAATCGCGGCGCGAAATCGACATGTTGCTAACTATAACGCAGGACTGTCGTGGCACGCTGACAGCCACGTGCCAGCAGGGTCTAAAATGGACAGGACTAGCGAGATCTCCAGCAAAGGCAAAGCAAATGGACAGGATTAACAAGATTAACAAGATTAAATCAACACCAAGACCCAGGACGACAAACAAGATTCAAACGGGATTACTGTTTTGATTTTGCTTCGGTCTAATCCTGTTAATCCTGTCTATTTTTGCTCTTGATTTTGTTTCCGTTTAATCCTGCCTGGTTTTTGACATTCGTGAAGACGCTTAATATCATCGGCTCGGGCAGGGTGGGCCGCGCCTGCGGGCGGTTGTGGGCGAAGGCGCGCGTGTTCAAAATCCAGGACGTGCTGACGCGCTCCCGCGCAAGCGCCGCCGCGGCGGTGAAGTTCATCGGCGCCGGGCACGCGGCCGGCCACCTCGACGAAATGCGCCCGGCCGACGTGTGGATGATCGCCACCCGCGACGACGCCATCGTGCCGTGCTGCGTAACGCTCGCCGCCTCCGGCAAGATCGTGCCCGGCAGCATTGTTTTTCACGTCAGCGGGGCGACGCCCTCGAGCGATCTGAAACCCGCGAGCGAGCGGGGCGCGCTTATCGCCAGCGTGCACCCGATCAAGACCTTCACTGACGCCCGGCTTGCGGCGCGGACTTTTTCCGGCACCTACTGTGGCGCCGAGGGCGACCGCGAAGCGCTCAAGGTGCTCAAGCCCGCTTTCACAAAGATCGGCGCCAAAGTCCTCGATATCAGCCCGGGGCTGAAGCCGATTTACCACTCCGGCGGCGTTTTCGCCTGCAACTACCTGGTGGTGCTGATCGAGGCGGCGCTGCGCGCGCACGAGAAGGCAGGCATTTCGCGGGCGGCATCGCTGAAGGCGTTGGAGCCCATGGTGCGCGAGACGGTGGATGCGATTTTCGACAAGGGACCGGAGCAGGCGCTGACCGGCCCGATCTCGCGCGGCGACGTGGCCACGGTGAGGCGCCAACGCGCCGCGGTCGGGAGCTGGGACGCGGAGATGGGCGAGCTCTACCGCAGCCTCGGTTTGCTGGCCGTCGCGCTCGCCGAAGCCGATAAGCGGCTCGATGCCCAACGCGCAGCGGCGCTGCGCAATGCGCTTTCCGTAAAGTAAACTGTCGGCAGCACTTCCGCCGACTCACGACTCACGACTCACGATTCACGGACTCTAGCCATGCCCCTTAGCCTCAAGAAGATCATCAGGTTTGCCCACAAGCTCGACGACGCCTACTGCGTAACCTCGGGTAAAGGCTTCCGCCTTAGGGACTATCGTCCGTCCGACACCGGCAAACTCGGCGACGAGGACAAGCCGCGGGCCAGGGAAGCGCTGCAGTTGGGCATTGAGCATCTCGCGGTGCTTCAGGACATGCTCTACGCGCAGGACCGCTGGGCGGTACTGCTGATCTTCCAGGCGATGGACGCCGCCGGGAAGGACGGCGCCATCAAGCACGTGCTGTCGGGCGTCAACCCGCAGGGCTGCCAGGTCGCTTCGTTCAA
>CAZCGD010000304.1:0-26445 GCA_964498105.1 uncultured Streptomycetaceae bacterium | reverse complement strand
GTTTTTTGATACGGAACCAGGGATGGACTACCGGCCCCGCGAAACGAGGCGCTTCAGCGCATCGCTGAGCCGCGTTTGCCAACCGCGACCGCCGTGGCGGAAGTGCGCCAGCACCTCACCGTCGAGCCTCAGGGTGACCTGCTCCTTGGTCGGGGCCTTCTGCGGGCCGCGCTGTCCCGGCCTGCGCGCCGTCGCACCGCGCCAGAACGCGGTTACGGCCTTCGGATCGTTCGGATCATACGGATCGGTTTTCGGGTCGAAAGCGACCGACGCGCCGGCGTGCGCCTCGGCTCTCACGCGCGCCCAGTCAGTGCGACTCTTTTTTGATGACTTTCTCATGGATTCTCCTTTCCGCGCGCGAAGCGCGGCGCAACGAGATCGCCCGGACCGCAGTCCCGCGCTCAACGTACACGAACGCCAGCAAGACGTTCTCAACCATCGCAAAATCGAGCTTGCGGTACTCGCTGCGGCGAGCGGATTCGATAGTCAGCTTGGCGGGACTTTCGTGCACGCGCCACGCATCTGCAAAATCGAGCCCGTGCTTGGCGACGTTCGCCGCGCACTTACGCTCGTCCCAGACGATCACGAGCTTATTGTAACTACAGTAAGCTCGCAGTGCAAGGACTTTGAGCGGGCGGACAGGGTGATCGAGTGAGGCGGGGAAAAGGTGTCAGGAATCATTGTTGTCAAAGGTTCCTGACACCTTTACCCCGCCAGTTTGCAGTAGGCAGTTAACAGTTTGCAGCTTCTGCCAACTGACGGCTGCCAACTTCGCGAGCCGTCCGTCATCAGTCGTCAGCCGTAACCAGAAACAGTATCCTTCCGCGATAACGCAGGCAGTCCAGAGGAGTTCAAAATGGCGGCGAATAACGACGGCTACTACGAAGCGCTGTGGCCGCGCAGCCCGCGGCAGACCCGTGTGAAGCCGCTAGCGAAGCGGCTCGACACGCTCGCGGGCAAGACTATCGCGCAGGTGTGGGACTACGTCTTCCGCGGCAACGAGATCTTCGAGTTTCTCGAGGAAGGCCTCAAGGCGCGCTTCCCTGGCGTCAAGTTCGTGAGCTGGCGCGAGTTCGGCAGCACCCACGGCGGCGACGAGCGCGAAGTAGTGGCGTCCCTGCCGAAGAAGTTCAAGGAGATGGGGGTGGACGCCGTCATCTCGGGCATGGGATGTTGAGGTAGCTGCACGCCCGCCGTGTTGCGGGCGAGCGCGGCGGGTGAGGGCGGCGGCGTGCCGTCCTCGACCCTGGTGTGCGAAGGATTCCTGCCGCTCGCCACGGCCGCTTCGGTCGGCCTCGGCATGCCCAACCTGCCGGTCGCGCGCGTGATCGGCCACCCCGGCGTGCAGAGCAAGGAGCAACTGCGCAAAAACACGCTGGAAGTCACGCTGCAGCACGTGATCGACAATCTGCTGAAGGCGCCGCAGGCGGTGAAGGGGGATGCGGAACCCGGGCCGCGCGACGTGATCGTCAAGGGGGGCTTCGACGAGGTCAACGACTACTTTTACCGCAACGAGCTCGCCGACGGCCTGCCGATCGTGCCGCCGACGCGCGAGAAGGTCGAGCAGTTCCTGCGCTACACCGACCGCCATTCCGACGAATCACTGGGCAACTTGCTGCCGGACAGCCGCGCGGCGACGATCTGGAGCATCGCGGTGAACGGCGTGATGGCGGGCTGCCGGCCCGAGTACATGCCGGTGCTGGTGGCGCTGATCGAGGCGATGGCCGATCACGCCTACGGCGTCGAGCACAGCGGCAACACGCCGGGTGGCGAGACGCTGATCATCGTGAACGGCGGCATCATCAAGCAGCTCGGCTTCAACTACATACAGGGCGTGATGCGCGACGGCTTCCAGGCCAACACCTCGGTCGGCCGCTTCTGGCGCCTCTATCTCCGCAATGTCGCCGGATTCCTGCCGCACAAGAACGACAAGGCGACCTTCGGCAACACCTGGCGCGTGGTGGTGGCGGAGAACGAGGACGTCGTGAAGAAGATCGGCTGGGAGCCCAACAGCACCGACTTCGGTTTCGCGGCGGGCGACAACACCGTCACCATCTCGCGCCATACCGGCGGCAACCACATTTCTTCGGTGTCGGGCGCGACGGCGGCGGAGATGATGCCGTACGTCTGCGACGCGATGGTGAAGCAGTGCTCGTGGCAGATCATGTTCACGGTGGGGCAGGGCATGGGCACCCTGCGGCCGCAGCTGCTGTTATCGCCGATCATCGCCGAGACCATCGCCGCCTCCGGCTGGTCGCGGCGCGACTTGAAGCAGCACCTGTTCGACCACGCCCGGATACCCGCGCACCAGTTCGAGCGCATCCTGCGCGACTGGACGCAGAAGCCGACCTGGAACCTCGCCGAAGAGCACACGGCCGGCCGCATCCCGAAAGTCTTTCACGAATCCGACGACCCCGACCGCCTGGTGCCGCTGGTGTGGAAGCCGGAGGACTACATGATCTGCGTGACCGGCGACTTGACGCGCAACAGCGTCTACATCTTCGCCCACAACGGCGTACTCGGCTATCCGGTGGCCAAGCTGATCCGGCTGCCCAAGGATTGGGAGAGCCGGATCAAGGGATGAGGGAGGAGTGTCCAGGGACACTCGTTCAAAGTTCCATGTTCAAAGTTCCAAGTTGAACCTTGAACCTTGAACCCGGAACCCGGAACAGCTCCCCCTCCGCCTTCATCCTTGGAGCGATCAGCGTCCCGCATGGGACGCGATCGCGACGGTCGCCGGCTTCGGCGACCTGTTGCTCCACGCGTGGCTGTTGCCGCGCACGAACGCGATCTCGCCGGCCTTGAGCCCGACCTCCTGCGTATCGAGCACCAGCACGATCTCGCCTTCCAGCACGATGCAGAAATCGAGCGTGCCCGTCTTCTGCATGTAGGGATGGGGCGCCAGCGGTGAATAGGTGGAAGCGGTGGGCGCGCCCATGGCGGCGAAGAACGCTCTGACTTCGTTGGCGCCGACCTTGCCCTTCCAGCCGTCGTCGGGCGGGTAGGTGATGGCATTAAAGACGGTGCCGCGCGCCGGCGGCACGATGACGTGGGGCAGGTGCAGCGTCTCGTACACGATCTTCGCCGGGGTGCTGTCGGTGACCCACAGCCGCGCACAGGCATAGCCCGGCCGCGCCGGGTCGGTGCGCACGTCGGGCGACGGGCCGTCGCTCACCAGCGAGGACTTGCCCGGCGCGCGGTCGATGGTGACGATGCGGCGCACCGGCTTTACCCCGGCGGGCAGCTTCGCCGTCGCGCGCAGCGGTTGGTCTTTGTCCTGCGCCAGACCCTGCGGCCCGTCCACGAAACGCGCCGCAATCATGTCGAAGGCCATCATCGCGCCCTTCGGCATGGTCCACTGGTGCCACGCGCCGACCTGGATCACGACGTCGCCGGGCTTCATCGTCAGCTCGCCGTCGTCGAGGATCAGCCCCCGCTCGCCGGACAGCACGATGCCGTAGTCCACGGTCTCAGTCTTGTGCATGGCCGACGAATAGGAATTGTTGCCGCCGCGGTCCCACGTGCCGCGGCTCCCGGGCCGCAGCTTCGGCGGATGGGCTGGCACCGCGTCCTTATCCTTCGCCGGGTTGTAGTCCGCCGGCCGTGCGCGCGCCTGCACGACGCGGCAGTGGCCACCTTCCCCGGGGCCGGCGAAGACGTACTGCAGGTTGCCGTCGTCGGCGGGTCCGGCGAGCGGGGCGGGGCACTCGTTCCACACCCACAGATCGGTGTGGCCGCGGCCCACGCTCATCGAAGCTTCGTGCGAGTTTGGCGCGGGGCCATCCCACGTCACCGTCGAGTGCCCGCGCCCGTCGTTGCCCGTCACCACGCGCCGAATCGGCGTCAGTCCACTGGCCATCGCTGTGTTCCTCCTGTTAGCCGGAGTTTATCAGTGACTAATGTATCAATTATTGATACAATATTGTTCATGAACCCGACCGCCTATCCCTTTCACGAACTCACCGGCGCCGCCCGCGGCCGTCTGCTCGAAGCGCTCCGGTTCGCTCCGGATGCGGGTGTCCACGTGCGCGAACTCGCCCGTGGCACGGGTCTTTCTCTGTCCTCGCTGCAAAGGGAACTCGCCCGCTTCTATGCCATGGGCGTGTTGAGCCGGACGTCGCAAGCCAATCGCGTCCTTTACGGACTGAAACACCAAGATCCTTTCGTAAGACTGTTGATGGCCGCAAAGACGGCTCTCGACCTTCGGGAGGTCCGTTTCAAGGGGATGCCGCCGGACCGGGACACGGAGAAGGCCTTGGTCGATCTCTGCGCGCACTTCCCGCCGGATGCCGGGCTCTGGAGACCATTCGGCGACCCGGATTTTCTCGCGGGCGCTGCGGTCATGCTTGCGGGGCACTCGGGATACGACCGCGCGGCATGGCTCGCGCTTGCGGAAGCGCTCTGCCCGGGCTCCAGTACGCCCGAGCGGTACGAGCAATGGCATCGAACGCACCGCCCGGACTACCCGAGGCTGTTTTCGATGATAGACCGGGAACGGAGAACCCATGCGCGAACTGAAGATCAGTAAGCGGGCGGATGCCGCCTACGTCGAAGCATTCAGGACGCTGGTGCGGCGGCTGATGCGGTCGGCAAAGGGCACGCCGAAAAAACCGCTCACCATGTACCTCGCCGGCGGTGCTGCGATGCACTTTTACACGGGCGCCCGGATGACGGACGACGTGGATGCGGTGTTCGACAGGAAGTTTCTGCTGCCTTCGGACCTGGCGGTGATCTACCGCGACGCGGAAGGGAAGGCGCGGTCCGTGCATTTCGACGTGACCTATAACGAGACCTTTGCCTTGCTCCACGAGGACGCGCATGAGGATGCCATCCGCCTTGCGCTCGAAGGCGTCGAGGGCGCGCGCATTCTCGTCCTGCAGCCCGTGGACCTGGCGATTTCGAAGCTCGCTAGATTCTCGGAGATCGACCGCGGAGACATCCTGCAGCTCGCGGAGAACGGGCTAATAACGGCGAACGACCTGAGGAGCCGCGCCGAGGCCGCCCTTCCGGGTTATGTGGGCAACTCGGCTCCCGTGCGCGCTGCCATCGATATCGCATGCCGCGATTTCGCGACGCTTGAACGCTCCACTGCCAGGCGGGGCCGGAAATAGCTCACTTGCAGGAAAACTCGACCGGCGCGCCTTCGTCGTTGGCCGGCGCGTGCCCGAGGGTGATGGAGCCGCTTGCGCGCAGCATGAGCTCCTCGCGCCGCAGCACCACTGCCTCCTCCCCTTTGATCTGCACCCACGTGCCGTTGAAACTCTGGTCGGCGAGCACGAACTTGTCGCCGCGGTGCTCGATGCGCGCGTGCTTGCGGGACGCCTTGCGATCGCCCACGACGACATCGCAGGTGTCGTCGCGGCCGATGGAGATCTCGCCGGCCCCGTCGAACTGCCACTCGCGCCCCTCGTAGCGGAGCACGAGACGCGCCAGGCGGCGGTGGTCGGTAGTGCGCGTGCCGAGCGCCGTCAGGTCTTCGGAGTCCTGCCACAGGAATTCGAAGATCGTCACCGCCTTCTGCTTGCCCTTGACCGGCACCTGGCTCAGCTTGCGCGCGCGCTCGGCGAGTCCCGGGGAGAGCTTGCTGACCGTGTCCTCCGTGGTGATGATCTGTCCGATCTTCGCGAGGCCTGCAACGCGCGCCGCGAGGTTCACCGTGTCGCCATAGAAGTCGCCGGCATTCTCGAGTACCGGCCCGAAATGGCAGCCGATGTGGATGCCGAGGTTCGGCTCTCCCGGGTGCTGCTGCTGTTCGATTTTTTCATGCATCAGGCGCGAGGCGCGCAGGGCGGCATCGGCGGTATCGAACACGCACATCGCGCCGTCGCCGATGTTCTTGATGACCTTGCCGCCGCAGTCTTCGCATACCTGGGACAGCAGCGCCAGCGAACTGCCGACGCGCGCCAGCGCCTGCTCGTCGCCGAGGGTTTCGTAGAGCCGGGTGCTGCCGCTGATATCCACGAACAGGACGGCGCGCGTGGCGTGGGTGGGCGTCATGGGCCAGTGAGGCGATAGTGTCCTGAGTTGCTAGCGACAGCACAGTATAGAACAAGCCCCCGCGCCCGGCACCCGGCCGGGACCCATCCTGCGGCGGATTGACAGGGTTTCGCAGCGGCTAGCAGCTTGTCGGGCCGTCGCCCCGACAAGCTGCTAATTTGAACAACAGGTTGCTAGGGGTTGCAGCCAACCTGAACGGCTTTGGTACGTAGGCAAGCAGGGCCTATCGACGAAGGTTCCGGGCTAATAAATACCCTATTTCAACCTGTCGGCTCGCCGCTAACCAAATGCGAGTACCCGTGCGTTCACACCGACCGTTGTTGGCACCAAGTCCGACAGGCTGCTAGTATGAACTGATGGGTGGAATGGGATAAGCCTCCCGTATCGAAGGAGGCTCATCCCCGGTATCGTTGGGAAAAGGGGACCCGTTTGAGAGTTGCGCTCGCAAGGTGCTGGTGGACGTTCGCGTTACTCGTCTGTTCTCCGGTTGTTTTTGCTGCCGACCCGACGGCCACCCTCACGCTGCTCGAGGGCCCGGCCGTGCTCGTGCGCGGCGTCACGCGCTACGCGCTGGCGGAGGGCGTGAGATTGCAGTCCGGCGACATCGTCGAGGTTGGCGGCAAGGGGCTCGCGCAGATCGAGTTCCCTGACGGCGCCGCCCTGTCCCTGGGCGCTGGAACGCGCATGCTCGCGGTCTCCGTAGTGCGCGGCAAGGCGGCCGGCGGCAACTTCTATGTAACGCAGGGCGCGCTGAAGATCGCGGGCGTGCAGAAGGACGCGCGCTTGCGTTTTGTGACCCCGGTGTTCACGCTGCAGCCCGCGGAAGGCATTGCCGTGGCGCTCGTGTCGGGCGGCGAAGGCTCGGTCTTCGCCGAGAGCGGCGAGATGCGCCTGGACGGGCCGCCGGTGAAAGGCGCGGCGACGGCGCCGGTGCGCCTCAAGGGCGGAGAATTCTTCACCCTCAAGGCCGGGCAGAAGGGAGCAGTGGCGTCGCGCCCGACCCAGGCATTCATCGGCGCGTTGCCGAAGGCCTTCCTCGATTCGCTGCCCTCGCGCATGGCGCGTTACAAAGAGCGCGAGGTCCAGCCGCGGCAACTCGAGCTGGCGACCTACGCCGAGGTCGAGACGTGGCTGAAGGGGCCGCCCGACATCCGCCGCCCGCTGGTCAAGCGGTTCGAGCAACGCGCGTCCGATCCGGCGTTCCGCGCGGCCCTGGTCGCGAACCTCCGGTTTCATCCGGAATGGGATCCCGTGCTGTATCCTGAAAAATACGAGAAGCCGGAGGCGGAGGCGGCGGGCGCCGCGCGCAGCGATCCTCAGCCGGCCACGCCCGCCCGCAAGTAGCAACGCAACTTTTTTCTGCGAGGAACGCCACCATGAAGCTGATCGTCAAATTCAACCTTGTGTTCATCGTCGTGTTCCTGCTCGGGCTCGCCGCAGCGGGCACGGTCTCGGACCAGCTCCTGCAGAAGAACGCGCGCGACGAAATTGTGCTCAACGCGCGCCTGGTGATGGAGTCGGCGCTCGCCGCGCGCGCCTACACGTCCACGCAGGTGGGGCCGCTCCTCCTGACGCAGATGAAGTACACCTTCCTGCCGCAGTCGATCCCCGCGTACTCGGCCAACGAAATATTCGACGTCGTGCGCAAGAAGTTCCCCGAGTACGCCTACAAGGAGGCGGTGTTGAATCCCACCAACCCGCGCAACCGCGCCAACGACTGGGAGGCCGACATCGTCAACCAGTTCCGCAACGCGTCGGACCAGCCGGAAATGGTCGGCGAGCGCGAGACGCCGAGCGGGAAGTCGTTCTACATCGCGCGCCCGATGCAGATCAAGGCGGAGGCCTGCCTCTACTGCCACTCGACCGTGGATGCGGCGCCCAAGACGCTGGTTGACAAGTACGGCCCGGCCAACGGCTTCGGCTGGAAGCTGAACGAGATCATCGGCGCGCAGATCGTGTCGGTGCCGACGGAAGTGCCGATTGCGCGCGCCAACCGGGCGTTCAAGACATTCATGATATCGCTGACGGCGGTGTTCGCGTTCATCTTCATCGCGTTGAACCTGATGCTCTGGTACATGGTGATCCGGCCGGTGACGCAGCTATCCAAATTCGCCGACCAGGTGAGCCAGGGCGAGAACATGGACGCCCCCGATTTTGTCGTGAAGAGCGGCGACGAGATTGGCGTGCTCACGCAGTCGTTCAATCGCATGAAGAAGAGCCTGGTGCAGGCGATGAAGATGCTCGATGCGTAACGCACCCCTGTCTTCCCGGCCCGGACGGCGGCGCCTTTATCGATGAGCGGCCCCGCGCAGCTTGGCAAGTACTCCATCTCCGAGGTGCTGGGCAAGGGGGCGATGGGGGTCGTCTACAAGGGCTTCGATCCGCACATCCGGCGCACCGTTGCGCTCAAGACGATCCGCAAGGAACTGATCGACGACGACCAGGCCGCCGCGACGCTGCTCGCGCGCTTCAGGAACGAGGCGCAGGCGGCAGGGCGGCTGTCGCATCCCGGCATTGTCTCGGTCTACGAATGGGGCGAGGCGGGCGACCTGGTTTTTCTCGCCATGGAGTACGTGAAGGGCAACAGCCTGCGCGAATACTTCAACCGCGGCACGAAATTCGACGGCCGCAACGCGGTCAGCATCATGGCGCAGCTGCTCGACGCCCTGCACTACGCGCACGAGCAGGGCGTATGGCACCGCGACATCAAGCCCGCCAACATCATCATCATGAACAACGGCAAGCTGAAGATCGCGGACTTCGGCATCGCCCGCATCGACTCCTCGAACCTCACGCAGGCCGGCGTCGTCATGGGCACGCCCGGCTACATGGCGCCCGAGCAGTACGGCAAGGATTCCGTCGACTGGCGCGCCGACATTTTCTCGGCCGGCGTGGTGTTGTATCAGTTGCTGACGGGCAGCCGTCCCTTCATCGGCAATACCGAGACGCTCGCCTACAAGATCTGCTACGAGCAGCCGGCCCTGCCCTCCGAGGCTGACCCCGGGCGCTGCACCACCCAGTTCGACGCGGTGGTGGTCAAGGCGCTCGCGAAGAAACCCGCGGAGCGCTACCAGAACGCGCAAGAGTTTCGCGACGCCATGCTCGAGGCTTACGCGGCGCCGGTCAGCCCCGCCGTATCCGAGGATACGATCATCAACGAGCCGATCAGGCCGTCGGTGCAGCACGACCTGTCGCAGCCGTCGCAGCCGTCGCAAGGGTTGAACCCGTTGCCCCGGACGCCAACGCATCCTTCCGGAGAGTCATTCCCGGACCCAGCCAAGCCCGCCGTGAAAACGATACCGCCGCCCGGGTGGGACACCGAGGTCCTCAAGCAGATCGAGCACCAATTGAGCCGGATCGTCGGTCCGGTCGCCAAGGTGATGGTCAGGCGCGGCGCAACCGGCACCACCGACATCGACAAGCTGTACAAGGTGCTGGCTGGAAATCTGACGAATCTGGAAGAGCGTTCGAAGTTCCTTGCGGGGCGGCAGGCGTTGAAGGGGGTGCCGCCGCGGGAGGCCATCCCAACCACTCTGCAGGATGCAGCGACGCAGCACGCGCCAACGGGCGCGACCGCGCCGCTTACCCCTGAGATGATCGAGCAGGCGACCCGGCGGCTCATCAATTACATCGGCCCGATTGCGAAGGTCATCGCGAAAAAATCGGCAGCGCAGGCGGTGAGCCACCGTCATTTCTGCTCCCTGCTCGCGGAGAGCATCACCGATCCAGCCGACCGCAAGCGGTTCCTGCACGATGTCGGCGTCGAGTGACGCCCCGTTCCGAGTTCAAAGTTCCGAGTTCAAACCTTGAACCTTGAACCTTGAGCCCGGGTCCCGGAACCCGGAACCCGGAACGTGTCTGATGAAGCGCCTCATCATCTGCTGCGACGGCACTTGGAATACCCCGGACCAGAAGGACCGGGGGGTGATGCGGCCGACCAACGTCGTGAAAATGGCGCGGTGGGTGATGCCGCAGGACGGCAACGGGGTCGCGCAGCGCGTCCACTATGACCGGGGTGTCGGGACCGGGGACCTCGTGGACCGGGCGTTCGGCGGGATGTTCGGCGTCGGCCTCGGTCACAACGTGCGTGAAGCCTACGAATTTCTCTCCCGAGATTACGACGAGGGCGACCAGGTATTCCTGTTCGGCTTCAGCCGCGGCGCGTACACGGTGCGGCGAGTGGTGGGAATGATCCGCAAGTGCCAGTTGCTGCCGAAGATCCGCGACGACGCGACGCGCGAGGCGGCGATCAAAGAGGGATACGAGGTATACACCCGCCGCGAAGGCGAGCGGCAGGGCGGCCCGGACTCGGAAGCGGCGCAGGCGTTCCGTACCAAGCACGGTTGCCGGCCGACCACCATTCGCTGCCTCGGCGTGTGGGACACCGTCGGCGCTTACGGCATTGGCGGCGTGCTCGGCCAGCTCACCAGCAGCCTCAGCAAGTCGCGCTTTCACGACCGGCGCCTGAGTTCGATCGTGGAGCATGCCTATCAAGCAGTCGCGATTGACGAGTCGCGCCGGCTGTTCGAGCCCAGCCTGTTCGAGCAAGGATCGACCGGGCGAAACAACAAGCAGGTGCTCGAACAGTCGTGGTTCACCGGCGTGCATAGCAACGTCGGCGGCGGCTACGAGGACACGGGGCTCTCCGACGTCACGCTGCACTGGATGGCCATGCGCGCGGAGCAGTGCGGGCTCGCCCTCGACCCGAAGTGGCGCGACCGCATAGATCCGGACGAATTCGGCGAGCTGCGCGAATCGCGAACCGGCCTCTACCAGTTCATGGGCAAGGCGGTGCGCCGTATCGGGGGCCAGAGGAATGGACTGGAGAAAGCCCACAACACGGCGCTGGACCGCATGACGCGCGACCCGGCCGGCTATGCGCCCGACAACCTCATCGCCTATTGTGATTCGAAGGAGTTCAAGGTCGATCTATCGGAACCGTGACAGCCAGATCGCGAAACCCAATTTACCCACCTAGTGCCTGATTGAGTAGAATTTCATCTGTCCAATCCGCGCCAGGAATGTCCATGAAAGGCATTACGTATGTTTTTTTCGTGACCGACACGGAATATCCGAAGCTGCAGGCCGCGTGCCCGGAGGATTTCCCGTTCGACTATGCGCAATTCTCGGCGGGCGTGGAACAAACCATCCGGGAGGCGGCAGCCACCGTCGCCATCGAAAGGGTATACGTCAGCGTCGATCACTTCCTTGGATGGTGTGCCGAGACCAGGGTGCAGCCCAACAACCTCAGCCGCGCCAGGTATGCCGCGCTTATCGGCCATCCCCGGGTTTCGCTTAACGAAGATTTGTAGGAGAAAAGAATGACAGCAATAACGCCTGCAGCAACCAACCACGCCGGCCTCGCGCCGCTGGCCTCGCGTTTCGTGAAGGTCGCCGCGCTGCCGTGGGAGAAGACGCGGCATCCGGGCGTGGAGACCAGGGCACTGGTGGCAGATCCAAAATCCGGCCTGCTGACCGTGTTGACGAAGATGGCGCCAGGTGCGCGGCTGCCGGACCACGAGCACGTGCGCGTCGAGCAGACCTACGTCCTCGAGGGCGCGCTCCACTGCGACGAGGGCGTGTGCCGGGCGGGCGACTTCGTCTGGCGTCCCGCCGGCAGTCGCCATGAAGCCTGGGCCGGGCCGGCAGGCTGCCTCGCGCTCGCCATGTTTCAGATGCCCAACCGCTTCTACGAGAAGGATGGGAAGGTGGTGGACTTTCTCGGCAACGAGTGGCAGAAGGCCTGGGGCGCAATCGTTGCCTGATCAGGAGGAGAGATGAGAGCCTTTCTCGGAGTAATCGCCGGCGCCGCCGCCGCGCTGCTGGCGGTGACCGCTGCCGCGCAAAGGTATCCCGAGCGGCCCATTCGCCTGATCGTGCCATTCGCCCCCGGCGGAACGAGTGACCTGATGGGACGGGTGATCGGCGCCCGGCTGGGCGAGGCGCTGGGCCAGACGGTGGTCGTGGACAATCGAGGGGGTGCCGGCGGCACGATCGGCGCGGCCCTCACCGCGCAGGCGGTGGCGGACGGACATACTCTGCTCGTTCCCCACGTGGGTCTTGCCATTAACGAGACCCTCTACGCCCAGCGGCAGTACAACGCCGTGAAGGACCTGGCGCCGATATCCAGGCTCGGCGATACGCCGAACGCCGTAGTCGTCAACAACGCGCTGCCGGTGAAAAACGTGCAGGAACTGATCGTCCTCGCCAGGAAGCAGCCGGGCAAGCTCAACTACGGTTCGGCCGGCGTCGGCAGCGCGGCGCACCTGGCAATGGCGCTACTCGAGTACGCCGCCGGGATCAAGTTCAATCACGTCCCGTACAAGGGCGGCGGCCCGGCGCTGATCGCGACCGTAGCGGGAGAGGTGGATTTCTCCATCCCGGCATATCCCACCTCGGTCCCCCACCTGAAGGCGGGCCGGCTGCGCATCCTTGCCGTAACGGGCGCAAAGCGCGAGCCGACCGTGCCCGACGTGCCGACCATGGCCGAAGCCGGCCTGCCGGGCTACGAATTCGTCATCTGGTTCGGCATGTTTGCGCCGGCCGGCACGCCGAAAGCCGTCATCACGCGGCTTAACCAGGAGATCGTCAAGGCGCTCGCGACGCCTGACATGCGCGAGAAGCTGGCGCAGACCGGCGTTGACGCCGAGTCCTCGACGCCGGAGCAACTGGGCCAGCTGCTGCGCTCGGACGTGGCCAAGTGGGCGAAGATCATCAAGGCGGCGGGGATACCGATAAACTGAAGGCGAAAGGCGAAAGGCGAAAGGCGAAAGGCGAAAGGGGAAAGGCAGAAGGCAAAAGGCAAAAGGCAAAAGGGGTATTGCGAAGCTTGTATCTTTTCCTTTTTCACCTTTCCCTTAAAAAAAGCCCGCCGAGCGCGGGCTTTTTTGCGCCCTGCCTCGTCACTATCCTCTCGTTACTGCGCCGGCATCGTGGGGGCTGGCAAGCGCTCGATCATGACGTTCACGCACGCCGGCTTGCCGGATGCTGCCGCGCGTGACAGCGCCGCCGGCAGATCGCCGGGCCGGGTGACGAGCTCGCCGTGCGCGCCGAGCGCCACCGCCGCCAGGTCGTAGCGCGCCGGCAGCAGCTCGCATCCGTGCGCCCGCGCTTTGCCGTAGGTGCGCAGCTGAATCTGGTGTTCCGCGTTCCAGCAGGCGTCGTTGCCCACCACGATCGTGACCGGCAGCCCGGCGCGCACGGCGGTCTCCAGTTCGAGCAGGTGATAGCCGCACGCGCCGTCGCCTGTCACGGCGACCACCGGCGCATCGGGCCGGGCCATTTTCGCGGCGAGCGCGAACGGGATGGCGCTGCCGATCGAGCCGCCCGGGCCGTTGATCAACCGGGTGGATGCCTGAACGCAGGCCTGCGCCCACTGGCCGAATTCGCCTCCGTCGGAGATGAAGACGCTCCCCGGCGCCGCGTCGATGAGGTCTTGCACGGCGCGTCCGACGTCGATCGGGTGCACCGGCCCATCCGTCCGCGGCGCATGGCGGGCCCATTCCGGGGGGCGGGCGCGAACCGCCGCTTCCACGTCGCCGGTCCAGCCGGAAGCCCTGGCGCGGCGTCCGGCAGTACGCTCGATGACACGCCGCGCCGCGGGCAGGGTGTCGGCCTGGACGGCGAGCGCGACGCGCTGTAACCCCAGTACTCGGGCAGCGCGTTGCAGCGCGTCGGCATCGGGGTCGATGACGGCGAAGCGGCAGGTCGCGGCAATCGCCGGCGCCTGGCCGAAGCGCAGGGTGAAATCGGGCTGCTTGCCGAGCAGGACGATTAGGTCGGCACGCGCCACGACGCCGGCCAGCGACCCCAGCGCCGGATCGTTCAGGCCGCGGGGGCTTTCCATGCAGAGGACGGGGACGGCGGCTGCCTCGGCCAGCTTTTCGCGCAGCCCGCCGCAGCGCCCGCCCGACATGACGCTTCCAGCCAGGACCAGCGGACGCTGCGCCGCGGCGATCAATTCGAGCAACGCATCCGCGTCGGCCGCGCCCAGCAACTGCGGCGGCGCGCGAAACGCCTCGAGCGAAGGCAGCACGCCGGCAGCGGATTTTTCCTCGAGCAGGTCGAACGGCAGGCTCACGTGCACCGGCCCCGGCCGTCCCGAGGTGGCGAGGCGGATGGCGCGGGCGATATCACCGCCGATCGTCGCCGCGCTGTGCGCGGTCCACGACGCCTTCACGACCGGCTCCGCCATATCCGCCTGACGCATCTCCTGGAACGATCCTTTTTTCAGTTCGTTCAGCGGGGCATGGCCCGAGAGCATGATCACCGGGGATTCCGAGGCGAGCGCGGTGTAGAGCGCACCGATGCCGTTGGCGTGCCCGGGACCGCCGGTGAACAGCGCGATGCCGGGCTGGCCGGTGAGCCGCGCCCAGGCGTCTGCCATGTGCACCGCCGCGCCCTCGTGACGCGTATGCATGATTGCAAGCTTCGCATCCAGCGCCGCGTCGTAGAGCGGCATGATGTGATTGCCCGAGAGCGAGAACAGGTGCTCCACCCCGGCGCGCGCCAGGGTCTGGGCGACGATGTCGGCTCCTCTTGGTGTCGGCATATTGCGTGATGGGTGATGTAGAAAGCTTAAGGGAAAAGGCGAAAGGCGAAAGGTGAAAGGCGCTTAACCCCCGGTCACCAGTCACTGGCCACGCCTCACTCTTGTTTCATCCCGCTGCTCCTGACGATCCCGGCCCACTTGGCCATTTCCGCGTCCACCAACGCGGCAAACTGCTCCGGCGTGCTGCCGATGGCCTCGCTGCCGTCCTTGGCGAGCTGGGTCTTGAAGTCGGGTTGCGACAGCGCGCGCACGATCTCGCCGTTGAGCTTGGCGATAATCGGCCGCGGCGCACCGGTCGGCACCATCAGCCCGTACCACGACAGGAACTCGTAGCCGGGCACGCCCGCTTCGGCGACGGTCGGCAGCTCCGGCATGAGGGCGGAGCGTTTCGCGGTGGTCACCGCGAGCGCGTTCAACTGGCGGCGCCTGGCGTAGGGCTGCCCCTGGATCATGCTGTTGAACAGGATTTGCACGCGCCCGGCGAGCAAGTCGGGCATGGCGAGGCCGGTGCCTTTGTACGGAATGTGCGTGAGCTGCACGCCCGCCAGGCTGCTGAACAAAGCCGCTGCGAGATGGCCGCTGTTGCCGATGCCGCCCGAGGCGTAGTTCAACTGGCCCGGTTTCTCCTTCGCGTAGGCGATCAGTTCCTTGACGGAGCCGATCGGTAGCGACGGGTGCACGAGCAGGATGAACGCCGCGGACGCGATGTGCGTCACCGGCTGCAGGTCCTTCTTCTGGTCGAACGGCAGGTTCTTATACAGCGTCGGGTTGATGGCGAAGGTGGAGGACACGATCAGCGCTGTGTAGCCGTCCGGCGTGGCCTTCACCGCCAATGCCGTCGCCAGCGTGCCGCCCGCGCCGGGGCGATTGTCCACGATGACGCTTTGACCGAGCGTTTCGGTGAGCTTCTGCGCCAGCGCGCGTGAAATGATGTCCTGGCCGCCGCCGGTCGCCTGTCCCAGCAGGAAGCGGATCGGCTTGTTCGGATAACTCGCGACGGAAGCGCGGTCTGCCGCAGCCGCGGCGGCCGAGATGGCGCAGACAAGCGCTCCGGTCGCGCAGGACTTCAGCAGGCCGGGCAGGGTGGTCTTGCGGGCCACGGTCGTCTCAAAGGCCGCGAATCAGGCGCGTCTGCGGGAGTCCCGCCGAGATGTAGATATCCTGCGGACCTTCACCGCCGGCCACGACGACGCGGATCTCCTCGGGGTCTTTCGCGCGCCAGAGGGTATCCGCGTCGCCGCGGCCCATCCTGCGCTGGTAATCGGCGAACGCTTTCGCGTACAGGTTGGCGGGGAAGCGCGCGAGCTGCCAGATGCGCTCCCGGATGTCCTGCTTGGTGAGCCCGGCTTCGTGCAGCGAATGCGTGTGGTTGACGCCGAGCAGCAGCAGCACGCCCCCGCCGCCGGATGCGGGCGGCATGTTGGAGGCGATGTGCCGCAGGATTTCGTCCGGCCCGATGCCCTCGCCGCCGGAGATGTTGCAGAAGTTGGCGGCCCTGAACACGGTGACCGTGCTCTGCTCCTTTCTGAAGCCCTGATCCACGTGGAACGGCGTCCACGGGTTCTCCTCCTCGTTCTCGCCGAGCACGTACGAGTAGCGCAGCGGCGAGGAGAACGTGGATTTCGAATAGACCCCCGGCAGCGCGCCTCCAACGTTGGTGAGGATCAGGCGGATCGCGCGGCCGATGGTGGCGTTGGCGCGCCAGCCGGGACCGAGGCAGCCGATCCCGGAATTGACGTCGAGCTTCTGCCGCACCGGGCCGTTGACGAGAAGCAGGGGCGCCATCGCGTTGGTGCTGACCTGCATCGGCTCCAGCGGGAACCTGGGATCGGTCAGGCCCTCGACCGCGGCGACGACGACCGGCATGTACTCCGGCCGGCAGCCGGCCATCACGGCGTTGACGGCGATCGCTTCGATGGTCGCCGGGCCCTTGCGCGGCGTGATGATGCCGATCACGTCGTCCGCCGGGCGGCCCGAAGCGGCAACGAATTCAGCCACGCGTTCCGCCGTGGCCGGAATAATGGGCAGGCCGTCGGTCCAGCCCTGGTCGTAGGCGTGCTCGTAGGCGCGCGTCAACAGTTCCGGCACCGTCTCCGCTTCGATATCCGTGTAAACGCGTGTCACGGAATTTCCTTCTAGACCGGTAACGAAGCGCGCACGGGCTGGATCTGTCCCTTCATCGCCGCCTTGATGCGGCGCTCGAGTTCGGCGGGGGGCAACGTCAGGCCGTCCACGATCGCGGGCATCATGGCTTCCACGCGCACGCGCAAGGCCTCGGGATCAAGACCGCGGACGGGGTTAGGCGTCTCGGCGATCGCGACGTACGGGCAGCCCTGCGTGGTGGCCATCCGGCGCGCGAACTGAACGAAGGTATCGGTGGCGACGATCACCGTGGGAATACCGTGCCGCTCCATCTCGGGCGTGACGTGGCTACACCACGTCGAGCACGAGCCTCAGTCGCCGGTGGCGGTGATCGCGACGTCGACGCGTTTCGAAAGGGCGACCAATTGCTCGCGTATGCCGTCGAGCAGCTTGCCGCCCTGGGCCATCGCCGAAATCTTAACGGGCGGCTCCATCACGACCTCGTTGACGCCGTAACGCTCCTTCAACTGGTTGCCGATGGCAGTGAGGATGTGCACCGCCGCCGGCCGCCAGTTGGGGATGAGGCCGACGACTTTGCCTTCGAGCGAGGCGGGCCGTTGCGCGAGCGCGTTGCTGTTGGCGATCGTGTCCTGGTACTCGACGCACGGGGAAATCATGCTCAGCTTGAGTGATGACATGGAGCTTTCCTTTCATACGGGCAACCCGGCTGAGTATCGGGAATGGGGAGGGGGCCGTCAAGCAAGGCGAAAGGCGGAAGGCGAAAGGCGGAAGGCGGAAGGCGGAAGGACAGGCTAGAGCGATAGTTCGTAGTACTCACCCGGTTTGATTCCAGCGAGTGCCGCGGAGATTTTCTGAACGTGCCCCTGCAGGCGGGGCCAGCTTGTCGTCGGCAATATCAGAACGGCAAGTTTTCGGCCTGCAAGCGATTGCTGGAAGCGCAGGTTCCGGTCCGTGGTCACCAGCACATCAAATCTGCCTTCAGCCGCTGCGAGGAGCTCTCCGTTGGTCACGCGCGACCAACCCAGTTCGAAAGCTGTTTCGATTTGATGGCCAGTAAGGTATTGCTTTAGCGGGACCGGCGTGCCCTGGTCGAACAGGATACGCATCCCTGTTGCGCGTCAGGCGGGCTGGACGCTGCGGGCCGCGTGTTCGAGGACGGCATCAACCTGTTTGCGGCTGACGCCGGGGAACCATTCCAGGAACTGGTCCACCGTGGCGCCGCCTTCGAGGTTCTCGAACAAGGCGCTGACCGGCACGCGCGTGCCGCGAAAAACCCAGGCGCCACTGAGTTTTTGCGGGTCTCGCTCCACAACCAGGCAGGTGGTCCAATCCAGCATTGCTGTACTCTACTGTGAACGCAGCGCTACGGCAAACATGGGTGACGCAACCGGGGCAGGCGTACTTCGTCCTTCCTTCCGCCTTCGGCCTTAAGTTTCACCCCTCAGCCCGTTACAACCTACTTCCCGAGGCGTGATGAGTAACGCAACTCCACCAGATTGCGATCAGAGGGTTGTAACGGGCCTCATCCCTCATCCCATCCCTCCAAGTCGGCATTGCCGACCTCAGCCCATCGGCATAGGATGGGCGCATAACAATCAGGGCGGATACAAGAAGGTAGTAACGAACCGAGACCCATGAAGGGCTGGATTGCTAACACGCACTCGGATTGGTTCGACTTCCTCGCTAAGCAAGGGCATTGGGAAGAGGTGAACTTCTGGAATCCTTCCGATTACTATTCTTTCAGAGGCGAGCCTGGCTCGCCTTTTTTCTTTCGGCTCAAGTCACCGCGCAACGCGATTGGCGGTTATGGTCTCGTATCCAGGTTTTCCAAACTTCCGGAATGGCTTGCTTGGGAATGCTTTGGAATCGGAAATGGCGCGGCGACTTTCCAAGAGATGGAGGCTAGACTCAATACTATTCGTGTGCAGAATGATATTAGAGGTAGCGGAGACCTAAAGCAGATTGGTTGCATCATCCTTGCTGATGCCGTTTTCTTCCCTCGCGAGATGTGGATACCTCAGCCGACTGACTGGGGGCGGCAGAATATGCGTTACAAAGGCTACGACCTCACCGAAGGAGAAGGGCTTCGCATCTGGCGAGAGTGTCAGGAGCGTCGTGTGTTCCTGGCTCCTAAAGTGCCGATTAATTCAACCATGGACCAACCGTCACAGCGATATGGAAAGCCGACACTGATAGCCCCCCGGCTTGGGCAAGGAACATTCCGGGTTGCAGTCACCGAAGCGTACGCTAGAGCCTGTGCTGTTACTCAAGAGCATTCATTACCTGCCTTGGAGGCTGCACACATAAAGCCATTTGCTGTAGACGGCCCACACGCTGTTAATAATGGCTTGTTACTGCGGTCTGACCTCCACAGGCTGTTCGATCGCGGCTACATAACTGTGACAACTGAATACAAGTTAGAAGTGAGCAAGCAGCTGAAGGAACATTTTCAAAACGGAAAGTCATATTACCCGTTCCACGGCAAGGATGTCGTGGTTCCTAGATCGATTAGCCAGCGACCTGATCCAGGACTGCTGCGCTGGCACAATGACATGAAATTTCTGCGGTAACACCCTGGCTTTATCCGCGTTTTCACGGAAACGCAATGCGGTATTGGTGGGTAAATCAAAATCAAACGTTCCGGCAAGAAAGAGCTGGAGGTTACCTGTGGTCGCCGAAGCGCAACGCCAACGGTGCGAGAAATCCTTTCTACGAATTCATGCGGGAGGTCGCTCCCGGCGATCTAGTGCTTTCGTTTGAGGGGACTTATATTCGAGCGGTAGGGGTAGTTCAATCCTATTGCTACGAATGCCCCAAGCCGGCCGAGTTCGGCGCCGCTGGCCCTAACTGGGAGAACATTGGCTGGAAAGTCGACCTTCATTACCGTGACTTGATTAACCAGGTAAGGCCGGCCGATTACATGCAAGCGATACTGCCTCGGCTCCCAACGCTTTACGCGCCTCTGCAGGCGAGTGGTCGTGGACTTCAGGGCGTATACCTGACAAGCATTCCCGAGAACCTGATGCAGGTGTTGGCCGATCTGATTGGCGGGGAAGTGCGCCAACTGATGCAGATGAGCGTTGCTGCCGATGTTCTCGGAAATTACGGCAAGGCTGTCACAGAGTGGGAAGAGCATCTGCGTGACGAGATTGCCTCAGACCGCACGCTAGAGAAAACTGAAAAGGAGCAGGTCATCATCGCTCGTCGTGGCCAAGGGCTCTTTCGTGAAAACGTCCAACGCCTTGAGCGCGCTTGCCGCGTTACCAAGGTGGACCGCCCCGAGCATTTGCGTGCAAGTCACTGCAAGCCGTGGCGTGACTGCGACACCAATGAGGAGAGGCTGAACGGCGAGAACGGGCTGCTGTTAACCCCAAGCATTGATCACCTGTTCGATCGGGGTTTCATATCTTTCGAAAATAAAGGCGAACTGCTGATCTCGCCCGTGGCGCATCACGCGTCTTTAAACCGAATGGGTGTCCCCACGGTGGAGCGGATAAATGTCGGGTCGTTCTCAGAAGGCCAAAGGGAATTCCTTGAATTTCACCGAAATTATGTTTTTCTAAGAGCGTTAGTAACGTCGTAGCGAAAACAGAATCAGTACCACTTTTTGCAAAAATAACCGGAGGCGAAATGTCAGACAACGTTCAGGAAATCGTAGTGACCGATGTCAGGATTCCATTCATGTCCATGGTTGTGTTGCTGGTGAAGTGGGCTCTCGCGGCCATTCCTGCCATGATCATCCTGATTATCATCGGCATGGTGCTCTCGATGGTCGTGGGGGCCTTTTTTGGTGGTATGACGGGCTGGCACGGCAAGATGATGTAAGGGTACAAGGCGAAAGGCGAAAGGCGAAAGGCGGAAGGAAGAACCGTAACTTCGTCACTGCATCACTTCGTCACCGAATTTCACTTTGAATTTCACCACGGAGCCCACCATGCCCAAGCTCGTCAAGCAAACAGTAACGCTGCCGGCCCGTGCCAAGGATCTGTACGCCATGTACCTCAACCCGCGGACGCACAAGGCGATCACCGGCGGGAAGGTGGCGATCAGTTCGCGGGCGGGGTCGAAGTTCAGCGCGTTCGGCGGCATGCTGCGTGGCCGGACGCTCTATACCGTTCCCGGCCGGCTGATCGTGCAGGCCTGGCGCTCAGGCGGCTGGAAGAAAGGCGACCTCGACTCGACCCTGATCCTGCGCTTCACGCCCAAGGGCCGCAGCGGCCGCATCGACCTCATCCACGCCAACGTCCCCGACCACGACTTTCGCGGCGTCAACAACGGCTGGAAGCATTACTATTGGAAGCCGTGGAGGAAGTATTTAAAGGGATAGGGGATAAGCAAGCGGTAAAAGGGGCCACGCTCGAGTAGCAACCGTTGAAAAGTAATCTGCACGGCAACCGAATCCAGTTCCCGGCGGCTTACCGTTTCGCCGTTCTCTTTTTCCCTTCCGGGTACACCCGGCACAGCAACCCCTTGAGCGGGCTCGAGCCGTAGGCCACGTCGCAGGTTTCGGGATCGTCGTCGGTCAGCATGTTGGAGCACACGTCGAAGATGCCGTGATACGGCCCCGGCTGCTCGGGCAGCCACCAACCGTGGGGGACGCCGACGACCTGCCGGTGGATGCGGTCGTGGGCGCGTACTTTCATGCAGAGCCGTCCGCGCACGGTCTCGACCCACGCGCGGTCGCCGGTGCGCAGTCCTAGGGCCCGGGCGGTTTCGGTGTGCAGCTCCATGACCGGCTCCGGGGCGAGCTTACGGATCGCGTCGATCTGCCGGCCCTGGGAGTGGTAGTACATCGGCTGCTTGGAGCCGGTGATGAGGATGAGCGGGTAGTCCTGGTAGCGTTCCGGAGTACTGACCGGGCTTTCCGGCGGCTCGACGTGCAAGGGCAACGGGTCGTAACCCCAGTCCTTCATGATGGTCGAGTAGATCTCGAACTTGCCGGTGGGCGTGCCGAAACCCTGCTTCTCGTACTTGCGATACTCGATCGGCAGCGCCACGTAGTTCTTCGCTTTCAGTTCGTCCCAGGTGATGCCCATGGGCTTCAACGCCTCGTTGGCGAACGTTTCGAGCGGCGGGAACAACTCCTCGTAGCCGAGCTTGCGGCCGAGTTCGATCATGAACTCCCAGTCCGACTTGCGCTCGCCGAGAGAAACGAGCTTCTGCGACACCGTATCCATGTAAGTCGCCTGCGGCCCCTTGATGTGCAGGTGCAGGCGCGGCTCGTCGCGTTCGAGGTTCGCCGCCGCCGGCAGCACGATGTCCGCGAGCTGCGCCGTCGGCGTCATGAAGAGATCGTGGACCACCAGCAGGTCGAGCTTCTTCAGCGCCTCGACGATCATCCTCGTGTTCGGGTAGGTCGTCACGACGTTGCTGCCGACGACGATCATCGCTTTCACCGGGTACGGCTTGCCCGTCAGCATCGCCCGGAACACCGTGGGCGGGTGGGCGTAAGCAGCGCGGTTGAGCGCCTTGAACTTGTCGCCGCCGAGGCGTTTCGCTGCCTGCTCCGGCGCGAGCTTTTCCTTCAAGTCCGGATAGGCGAGCGGCGGGGCGGGGAAGAACACGTTGCCGCCGGGCACGTCGAGGTTGCCCGTGATGCCCATGAGGATCAGCAGCGAGCGGATGGATTGATAAACATTGGTCCCGATGTGGTCGGTGCCGTTGCCCCAGACGATGGCGGCTGGCTTCGTCGTCGCGTAGAGGCGGGCTGCCTTCGCGATCGACTCGGGGTCGCACCAGGTGATGTCGGCGACCTTGCGCAGCGGATAGTCCTTCACCCGCTCGCGCAGGGCGTCGAAGCCGTGGCAGTAATCCCGCACGAATGCCTTGTCGTACAGCTCTTCTTCGATGATGAGGTTCAACCAGCCGAGCGCCATGGCCGCGTCCGTGCCGGGTCGCAGCGGCAGCCACAGGTCCACCGGCCCCGCGGAAGGCGGGTGGCGGGGGTCGACGAGGATGTGGACGGGGTCGGTCTTGAGCGCGCCGGTGAGCGGCCCGAAGCCGATCAGCCCGTGGTCGTTGCTGGTGCGCTTCTGCGATCCCCACTCGACCACGCACTTCGGCTGCGAATAAACGTCGGGCACGGCGACCGTGTCCCAGGTCTTGCCGCCGTATTTTCCGGTGGCCGTGATCTGGCACACGGAAACACGGACCGCGTAGCAGAAGTAGCTGATCGAGGCGACGTTGGGGGTGCCGAAGACGTTGGCGAGGCGGCTGATGATGTGGGTGTTGTTCATGCCCACGCCGCGAGCGAACGCCACCGACTCGGCGCCGTGGTCGCGCGCGAGCTGTTGCATCTTGTCCGCGATGGCCCCGAGCGCCTCGTCCCAGGAAGCACGGCGCCACTTGCCTTCGCCGCGCTCGCCCGCGCGCATGAGGGGGTAGTCGAGCCGGCCGGGGTGATAGAGTTGCTCGACCGACGCGACACCGGCCTTGGAGCACAGCTTGCCCCGGTTGATGGGGTGGGACTTGTCGCCGACGACCTCGACGATCCGGCCATCCACCATGCGCACAATCGTGCCGCAGCCGCCGTGGCAGTTGCGGCAGATCGCCTTGAATTCCCGCACGGCGCCGCGCGTGGCGGCGGGGTGATCCTGGATGCGGGTGGCCATGTCGGGGCGCGGCCTCTTCCCTATCCTAACCTTCTCCTCGCCCGCATGCCCGGTCAGTCGGCCTTGATGTTGGCGTCCTTGACGACCTTCGAGAACTTGGCGGTCTCGCTGCGAATGAGGGTGGTGTACGCCTCGGGCGTGGAGTTTGTCGGCTCGCCGCCGAGCGTCATCAGGCGGTCCCTCACACCGTTATCCTCGGAAGCCCGCTTGAGCGCGGCCTGTACCCGGCTGATGATATCGGCGGGCACGCCGGCGGTGGTAAGGATCCCGTACCACTGGGTCGCGTCGAACTTGATGCCGGCATCGTAGAGCGTGGGCAGGTCCGGCAGAGCGGCGCTGCGCTTCGTGGATGTGACCGCAATCCCGCGCAGGCGGCCGGATTGAATGTGCGGCAACATGGCGCCCAGGCCGACGATCGCCGCCGGGATCTGGCCGCCCAGGATGTCGGTCACGGCCGGCGCCGCGCCCTTGTAGGCGATATGGATCCAGTTGAAGCCGGCGTTGCGCTGCAGCCACTCGCCGGCCAGGTGCTGCGTGCTGCCGACGCCGCTGCTGCCGTAATTCAGCCCACCGGGAGTCTTCTTCGTGAGCGCGATCAATTCCTTGATGTTCTTCACCGGCACCGACGGGTGCACCACCATCACGTTGGGGTAGTAGGCGACGAGCGAGATCGGCGCCAGGTCTTTCAACGGCGTGTAGCTCATCCTGGAATAGAGCAGCTCGTTGAGCGCGACTTCCGAGGGCGTGCTGAGAAACAGCGTGTAGCCATCCTTCGGCGCGCGCGCCACCGACTCGGCGCCGACCATGCCGTTCGCGCCGGCACGGTTCTCGACCAACACGGTCTGGCCCCAGTACTCCGCGAGCTTCTGCCCGTAAGCGCGCGCGGTCGCGTCCACGCCGCCGCCGGCGGGAAAGCCTGCGACGAGACGCACCGTTTTCGCGGGATAAGTCTGGGCATGCGCGAAACCGGACGCCACCATCGCGCAGATACCGAGCCACCGCAGGAATGTAAGCATGACAGTCAACTCCCAGGGTCAATGTTGGTTCCGAGGAAGCCAGCATACCGGCGCAGGCGCGCGTTGAGAAGTGGCTGGAGGGCGAAGGCGCCGGTGTAGAATTCAGCGGTAATCTACTTCAACGCCGTGCCCGCTGGGCAGGCATTCGACCAAGGGTGGTCCATGGCGATCAAGCGCGGCAATCCGCCCGGCATGAAAAACGTGCGGGCGACGGTGTACAACCATTTCGTGCGGGTGGACGCGCCCAAAAGCCTCATCTTCGTCTCCGGGCAGCTGGCGCGGGACGCGGACGGCAACCTGGTCGGCGCGGGCAGCATGCTCGAGCAAACGCGGCAGTGCCTGCGTAACATCGAGAGCAGCCTCGTCGCGGCGGGCGCATCGCTGTCCGACGTGGTGTGGACCACGGTTTTCACGACCGACATCCGCGAGTTCAGACAGATCGTCGCGGCTCGCGAGGAATTCTTCAAACGCGACCTGCCGACCAGCACCATGGTCGAAGTAAACCACCTGAGCGAGCCGGGGCTGCTGGTCGAGATTCAGGCGATTGCGGCGATTTAAAACAATGACGCAATCCGACGCACGCAAAGCCGCCGACCCGGTGCTCCGGGAATCCGAGGCCTATCTGCTCGGCAAGCCCGCCTCCGGCTGGCGGCGGCGCATCTTCAGTATCGTGTTCGAGTCCGACACCCGCGCCGGCAGGTTCTTTGACATCATCCTGATCGCGGCGATCCTGCTGAGCGTTGCCGCGGTGCTGGCCGACAGCGTGTCGGCGATCGCGTCGCGGCACGGCACGCTGCTGACCACGCTGGAATGGATATTCACGGTCCTTTTCACGCTGGAATACATTACGCGGCTGTTGTGCGTCGAGCGCCCGCTGCGCTACGCCAGGAGCTTCTACGGCGTCGTGGACCTGCTCGCCGTGCTGCCGACGTACCTGGCGGTGTTCTTCCCGGACGCCGCGCTGCTGATCGACGTGCGCATCCTGCGGCTCATGCGCATCCTGAGGATATTCAAGCTGACCGCCTACCTCACCGAGTACCGGGTGCTCGCCGACGCGATCGCGGCGAGCCGCCGCAAGATCCTGGTGTTCCTGTCGATCGTGGTGATGATCGTGCTCATCATCGGCACGCTCATGTACGTGATAGAAGGCCCGGAGCACGGCTTTACCAGCATTCCGTTCGCGGTGTATTGGGCGATCACGACGATATCGACGGTGGGTTATGGCGACATCGTGCCAAAGACCGATATCGGCCGCGCGCTGGCATCGGTCATGATGCTGATCGGCTGGGGCATCCTCGCCGTGCCGACCGGCATCGTCACTGCCGAGATGACCGCGCAGCGATTCAGGGCGCGGGCACATCCGGCCGGCAGATGCCGCGAATGCGGCAGCCCCGACCATGACGTCGATGCAGTGTTTTGCCGGATCTGCGGCGCCAAACTGGATTGAAGGCAGATGGCAGAAGGGAAAAGGGGAAAGGCGGCTGTTGCCATTAGCTTTTAGCCAATAGCCAATAGCCAATAGCCAATAGCCAATAGCCAATAGCCAGGAGCCAATAGCCAATTTATGCTGCTGCGTTTTCTTGCATGCCTGTTCTCAATGGGCGCGATGGTTTTGAGCGGTGGTATCGTCTCGGCCCAGGATTTTCCGACCAGGCCCATACGCATCGTCTCCGCCGAGGTGGGAGGCGGCAACGATTTTGCGGCGCGTGTCGTTGCGCAGGGGCTGGTCGGCCTGGGACAGCCGGTGATCGTGGAGAATCGGCCGAGCGGGGTGATCCCGGGATCCATCGTGGCGAAGGCGCAGCCGGATGGTCATACCCTGCTGGCATACGGCGTGTCCCTGTGGATAGCACCGTTCCTGCAGGACGATATCCCGTACGACCCGGTGCGGGATTTTGCCCCGGTGACGCTGGTGGCGAATTCTCCCGGCGTCCTGGTCGTGTACCCGGGACTGCCGGTGAAGTCGGCCAGCGAGCTGATTGCGCTGGCCAAGGCGAAGCCGGGGCTGCTCAACTACGCTTCGACTTCGACCGGCTCGCCGCCGCATCTTGCAGCCGAGTTGTTCAAGTTCATGGCGGGCGTTGATGTCGTGCGCATACTCTACAAGGGCATGGGGCCGGCGCTCATCGACTTGATGAGCGGCCAGGTCCACCTGACCTTCGGCACC
>CAZCGD010000303.1:0-3493 GCA_964498105.1 uncultured Streptomycetaceae bacterium | reverse complement strand
CCTGGCATTCTCCCGCGGCCACCGAGAGGATCTGGTCGGTATCCCCGCCCTTCGGGTCGCGCGCGAGGTTGGCCTTGATGCCGCGGGCCCACTGCCGGGCCTGGTCCTCGCCGAGGTGGTCGATCAGGGCCGACATCAGCGACAAATTGTAGACGTGGCTGAATGAACGCGAGCAGACCTTGCCCTTCATCCCAACGCTGGCGAGGTCCTCGTAGTTCTGCACGTCGGCGGGATTGACGAGCTGCTTGTTGTAGACGATCACCCGTGCACGTTTCGAGAAACCGAACCAGTGGCCCCCGGGCTCCCGCAGGTGCGCGGGTATGCGCTGGTCGAGCACGGCCGACTGCACGGGCTGGAACAGGTTCATCTGCTGGGCCCGCCAGAGCCGCGCGACGTCCACGGTGATGAGGACATCGGCCGGGCTGTTGCGCCCCTCGTTCTTCAGCCGCTCGAGGAGGGCGTCCTCGTTGCCCTCGATGCGGTTGATCCTGATCCCGGTGAGGCGGGTGAAGCCCGCGTATAAAGCCTCGTCGGTCTGATAGTGCCGGGACGAATACAAGTTCAGGCTCGATTGCTGGGCACCGGCTGGACCCATCGGGCCGAGGATCAGCACGGCAACCGCGGGGGCCAGCCAGGCGCGGGAACACTCACGTAACTTGAGGATCTTAAGAGATAATGTCATGTGGCAAGCACGAAGTGACTAAAGCATGAATCTTATGATAACAAGAACTATTCTCATGTGGAAGTCGAATGTGATTCATGCATAGCACGATTGGCGTAATCTTCTTTCCCGGTCCGCCGTTACCGATTTATGACCCGATTCTTACCTGGCAGGCGCGTGACCTCAGGGGCAGGGCGATGGCTCGCCGGGCTGTTGTTGGTCGCACTGGTCTGCATCACCGTTCAGGCGCAGAACACGGTGCTGGAAGTGATTCCGCTGCGCTATCGCCAGGCTGCGGAACTCATCCCCATCATTCAGCCCATGCTCCCGCGCGAGGGCAGCGTTAGCGCCTTCCAGGGGCAACTGATCGTGCGCACCACGCCGGTTAACCTGGAGGAAATCAAGCGCATCCTGGCGAGCCTCGATACCGCTCCACGGCAGCTCGTGATCACCGTCCGCCAGGAAACCGACGCGGACCGTAGCCGAAGCAGCGCCGAGGTCTCGGGCAGCGTCGGCGGCGACTACGGGCGGGTAACGATCCCTGGCAGCGGTGACAGGCGCGGCGGCAACGTGGTGCTGCGCGACGGTGACGACCAGCTGCGGGTCAACGTGCTTGAGGGCAGCGGCAGCGAGCGGGATCGCAGCGAGCAGACCGTGCGGGTCATGGAAGGGCGCGAGGCCTTCGTGAGTACCGGCCAGTCGGCGCCGGTGCGCGAGCGACAGGTGCAGCGAACCGTGGTTGGCGGGCGGGTGGTGGAGCAGGTGGCGGAAACCACGCAGTTTCGAGACGCCGCAACCGGCTTCTACGTCCTGCCGCGTGTCTCCGGCGACCGCGTCACGCTCGACGTGAGCGCGCAGCGCGAGTCGCTTTCGCGACGGCCCGCCGGCAACGTGAACGTGCAAAGCCTGGTCACGACAGTCTCCGGCCGGCTCGGCGAATGGATGGAGATCGGCGGCGTGGGCCAGGACTCCAGCGGGCAGCAGGCGGTGCTGCTCGGGCGCACTTCAACCGCGTTGCGCGACAGCCGTCGCGTGCTGATCAAGGTCGAAGAAACGCGCTAGGAATTTGTCGGACTCGGTTCCGACAATTTCCTAATACCGTAAATTACACCAAGTCCGACAGGCTGCTAACATGCGCCTGTGCCTGACCTCGAGAAGATTTTTTCCACGCACGGGCTGCTGGCGCAAGCGGTGAAGGATTTCCGCGCGCGGCCGTTCCAGGTGGAAATGGCGTGCGCGGTGGCGGAGGCGATCGCGGGCAAGAGCGTGCTGGTCGCCGAGGCCGGCACCGGTACCGGCAAGACCTTCGCCTACCTGGTGCCGGCGCTGCTGTCCGGCGGCAAGGTCGTCATTTCCACCGGCACCAAGACGCTACAGGACCAGCTCTACGGCCGCGACATTCCCACGGTGCGCGGGGCGCTCAAGCTGCCGGTGACGGTGGCGGTGCTGAAGGGGCGCGCCAACTACGTTTGCCATTACCACCTCGGGCGGGCGCAGCAGGACGCGCGCCTGCAGACTCGCGACGACGTCCGCTACCTGTCTGCAATCGCCAGCTTTGCCCGCACCACCACCAGCGGCGACAAGGCCGACTGTTCCACGGTCCCGGAGAACGCGGGGGTATGGTCCCTTGCGACCTCCACGCGCGAGAACTGCCTCGGTTCGCAGTGCCCCAGCTACGACCAGTGCTTCGTCATGGCGGCGCGCCGCAAAGCGTTGGCGGCGGACGTGGTGGTGGTCAATCACCACCTGTTTTTCGCCGACCTCGTGCTGCGCGACGAGGGCGTGGCCGAGCTGCTGCCCGCGTGCAACACCGTCATCTTCGACGAAGCCCACCAGTTACCCGAGACGGCGAGCCTGTTCTTCGGCACCAGCGTCTCGACCGCGCAGCTGACCGGGCTTGCGCGCGACACGCGGCTGGAGGCGGCCGCCGGGGCAAAGGACTACGCCGCGCTGCCGGAAGCGGCGCAGGCGCTCGACCATGCCGCCCGCGACCTGAGGCTCGCGTTCAGGCAGGACAACGGCCGCCTGCCGGCGAGCGCGCTCGATGGCGATGCGGGTTTCGGGTCGGCACTGGTCGCCCTGCTGGCTGCCCTCGACCGCTTGTCCGGTGAGCTGAAGGGGCAGGCCGAGCGCAGCGAAGGCCTCATGCGCTGCTGGCAGAGGGCGCTGTCCGTGGCGGAGAGCATCGAGCGCTGGCGCAGCGGCGTGGATGAAGACCGGGTGCACTGGGTGGAACTGTTCGGGCACTCGCTGCATCTTAATTCGACGCCGCTGTCGGTCGCGGAGATCTTCCGCGGGCAGGTGGAGGCGGACGCCCGGAGTTGGATCTTCACCTCCGCCACCCTCTCCGTGAACCGCGATTTCAGCCACTATTGCGGGCAGATGGGGCTCACCGGGGCCCGCACGGCGAGCTGGGACAGCCCGTTCGATTTTGCTCAGCAAGGCCTGCTCTGCGTGCCGGCGGACCTGCCGAGCCCCAATACGCCGGAGCATACGGAGGCGGTGGTCGTGGCTGCGCTGCCGGTGATTGAAGCCGCGGGCGGCGGCGCTTTCATGCTGTTCACCAGCCTGCGCGCCATGCGCCACGGCTACGAGCTGCTCGAGCGCGCGTTCAAGGAGCGTGGCCTCGATTTCCCGCTGCTGGTGCAGGGAGAGGGCTCGCGCTCGGAGATGCTGGTGCGCTTCCGCGATCTCGGCAACGCCGTGCTGGTGGGCAGCCAGTCGTTCTGGGAAGGAGTGGACGTGCGCGGCGAGGCACTATCACTGGTGGTGATCGACAAACTGCCGTTCGCGCCGCCCGACGACCCGGTGCTCGCCGCGCGCATCGTCCGG
>CAZCGD010000302.1:0-2171 GCA_964498105.1 uncultured Streptomycetaceae bacterium | reverse complement strand
GCTGGATCGACCGCAACCTTGCCGGAGCGGTGACGAGTCACAAGCAGATCGGCAAGAACTTCGCGACGGTTGCTGCCGGTGGCATCCACTACGCGAACGTCTCAGGGACTATCAACCTCAAGTTTACGCCGATGTGGTTTGAGAACTCGACTACCAAGCTCGGCCGCTGGATCAACACGGCGCAGCGCGAGCTATCGGCGGCCGGAGCGCGCAACTTTATCGAGGTGGGCAATCGCATCTACCTGCCCAACGCTCAAGGCACGCCGCTCTATTGGGACAAGTACGACAACCCGAACACCACTACCGGCACCGCGAATGTCCATGTATTCCCGTGGGGCAATCTCATGCCTTTGCACGCGCCGAGGGCCAAGACCACGGCGGCCGGTGGCACGGGCGACAACAACTGGAAGGATGGGGATTCGTTCTTCGTCTCGGTGCAGTTCGAGTACGAGGACGGGAGCCTTTCTATCCCGTTTATCCCACGGCCTGCGGGAAGTCCCACGGCAGCGACCAATGACACGGCGGCCGGAGTCACGGCGGCGGTCACGCTGGCAGCGGCCGGGACGGTCTACGACACCCGTTGCGGCCACATCATTGTCGGCACCATCGGCGGGACGGCTTACTTCAAGAGCATCGCGTGGAGCGACATTCCCTACGGCCCCGACGGGGTCAAGTACGTGCGGCTGCTCAGGTCGGACAAGGTCAACCTTGCCAGCGCTTCAACGCCGTTTTCGGCCGACGCGCTGACCCTGCATCAGATCGTCAAGCTACCGAACGGGACCGTCAGTTACGTGGACACCAACGCGGACAACGGAACGCTGACGCCCGATCAGCGGATTACCGACTCGCTGCTGTCGATTTGGGCACCGCGCTGCCAGTACGCGATTGGCGCTGACAACCGCGTGGTGCTCGGGGGCGACATCCAGATCAACCCGGCAACCATCGTCATTGCGCCCATTTCACTCAGCAACGCGCCCCCGAACGCGGCGGACGCGAACGTGGTGGACACCACGGCAGTCGGCACGGTCCAATGTTTCGTCAAGTGTTCGACCACCACGCTAACGCTCCGGCGCGTGGAGGGCATGACGCCGGGAACCTTCGGCGATTTGACCATCGCGCTTGCCAACATGACGCTGCAAGAGGTGGTAGACGCGATCAACGAGACGAGCGCCGTGCAGACGGGCGGCGCGGTTGGAACGCATCGGGCGCGGTGGGGCGCGCAACTGGTCCCCGGCGTGGACGGGGCAACGCTCGCGGGCAAGCTTGCCGACACCACGGCACAAGACTGGTTTGGCGACGATCACCAGATCACGGGAGGCGGGGCCGGGAACTGCCGCTGCCCGTTCACCACCTATCCGGGCATCCTCTACTTTTCTCAGACCCACCTCGCCACACTCAAGAAGGACACGCAAAGCCTGCTCATGTCGTCGGCCAGCCCCACGGTGCCGGGCGGCAACGCGAATTCGTTCTTTAGCGACAAGTCCACCAACTGGAAGTCACCGCCATCGGCCAAGGCGGGGCGCTTGATGGGACTGGCACCGCTGACCGGCAAGGGCGGCGTCGTGTGCGTGGCGTTCTACGAGAAGGGCTGGTACGTGCTCCGCAACACGGCCGGGGGCGGCTCGGGGCAGGATGCCGACTACCGGCTAGTTTCGCTGGACGAATTCGACGGCTGCATTTCACACCGAACGGTCGGAGCCGGTCCCGGCGTGGCGTTCGCTTTCTCGAAGCAGGGCCTTTCGCTGACCGATGGCGACAACAAGGTACTGATAACGCGTGACGTGTGGGACGTGAAGCGGCAAAAGGGGCTATTCGCAGCGGAGATTGTGAAGGCGATTGCTTCAGCGGCAGCCGGGAATCAGGCGCACTATCTGGCGGCCAAGATGCTGGACACCAAGCTAGTGATTACCTTTCGCTCGGACAATTCATTGGCCTATGCCGACCGGCGCGTGGAGTACGAATTCGGTGAGGGGTCAGATTCGCTTGGTCTAGCCGGGATGCTCCGGCAGTCGGATACCGGCAGGCCAGCACCCTACGGCTGGTCTGCGCCGATCTTCGCGCAACGGGTCAGCGTAATGGGCCAGTGGGAGGACGCGAGCGGATCGCACAACTTCGGGTGTAACGAAGTGGCGGTCGGATCGACCGGCGACGGGCGGATTGACGAGATCGAC
>CAZCGD010000301.1:0-1755 GCA_964498105.1 uncultured Streptomycetaceae bacterium | reverse complement strand
GGCCGGCCGTGATAGCTGCGCTCGAAGCCGATCAGCCCGCCCGCGGCGAGCGCAACCAGCAGGTGCTCAAGTATGACGAGATAGTCTTGTTGCATTGGCGTCAGTGTAACAAAACTGCGGAAAAGCGTGACATGGTGGGGCATGAAATGGTACTGCGTGACATGGTACTGCGTGACGTGATACTGCGTGACGTGATACTGCGTGACGTGATGAAGCGAGCTTTGTAACGCGCCCCGTCAGTCACGCCTTACCATGTCACGAATCATCATGTCACGATTCACCATGTCACGCCCCACCATGTCACGCAGTACCATGTCACGCAGTACCACGTCACGCTTCATCAGCCTTTGACGCAGATGACCTGCTTCAACGTGTGCGCCACCTCGACCAGGTCGTCCTGGTTCGCCATCACCTCGGCTATGGACTTGTAGGCGCCGGGAATCTCGTCGAGTACGCCGCGGTCCTTGCGGCACACGACGCCCGCGGTCTGCTCGGCGAGGTCCTGCGGCGTGAACGTCTTCTGCGCCTGGGTGCGGCTCATGCGCCGGCCCGCGCCGTGGGCGCAGGACTGAAAGCTCTCCTCCGACCCCTTGCCGCGCACAATATAGGATTTCACGCCCATGCTGCCGGGGATGATGCCGAGGTCGCCCTGCCGCGCGCGGATCGCGCCCTTGCGCGTCACCCACACGTCGGCGCCGTAGTGGTGCTCGCGCTCAACGTAATTGTGATGGCAGTTCACCACTGCGCCCGTTACTTCGAATGCAGGCAGGTGCCGGCGCATGGCCGCCAATACCAGATCCGCCATCGCGCGGCGGTTGCCGGCGGCATAGTCCTGCGCCCAGCCGACCGCCTCCACGTAATCGTCGAAGTGCGCCGCCCCCTCCTCGAAATAGGCGAGATCGCGGTCCGGGAGGTGCAACTCGCGGCGCTCGGCGTCGCGCCGCGCCAGCTCGATGAAATAGGTGCCGATGGCGTTGCCGGTGCCGCGGCTGCCCGAGTGCAGCATCGCCCATACCCGGCCGGCTTCGTCGAGACAAACTTCGATGAAATGGTTGCCGCCGCCGAGCGTGCCCATCTGGCACACCCAGTTCTGGGTGCGGGGAAATCGCTTTTCAAGCTGCGGGTGCCGCGCAAGAATTTTCTTCAGCCCTCGCCCAAACGGCTGCGCCTCGCCGGTCAGCGCGCGGTTCTCCCGGTGCTGGTCGCGCCCGACCGGCACGTCGCGCGAGATCTGGTCAAACACGCGCTGCAGCCGCCGTTCGTCGAGATCGCCTGCGGTCAGCGAAGTGCGCGCCGCCAGCATCCCGCAACCGATATCAACCCCCACGGCCGCGGGAATGATGGCGCGGTGCGTCGCAATCACGGCGCCGACGGTGGCGCCGATCCCGGTATGCACGTCGGGCATGGCCGCGACGTGGTGGTGGACGATGGACAGTTGCGAGAGGTTGACGAGTTGCTGCCGCGCACTCGCCTCCACGTCGTCAGTGTAGACCTTGACCGGGACGCGGCCTTCTTCGATGGTTTGCCGGACCGGCATGCTTGATGAGGCGTGACGTGATGAATCGTGACGTGATAGGGCGTGACGTGATACAGCGTGACGTGATAAAGCGATACTTGTAACGCGCCTTACCGATCCCGCTTCACCATGTCACGTCGTTCCATGTCACGCCTCACCATGTCACGCCGTTCCATGTCACGCTCTTGGGAAAAATGGTCAGGGTGGTCGGATTCGAACCGACGACCTCGTGCGCCCAA
>CAZCGD010000300.1:0-9681 GCA_964498105.1 uncultured Streptomycetaceae bacterium | reverse complement strand
TCCGGTCCGCATCCTGCGCGTCGCGCGCTTTGCCGCCCGCTTCGGCTTCCGCATCGCGCCGGAGACGCTGAAACTGATGCGGGAAATGGCTGCTAATGGCGAGGCCGACGCGCTGGTCCCGGAGCGCGTGTGGCAGGAAGTTGCGCGCGGGCTGATGGAGGCGAAGCCGTCGCGCCTGTTCGAGGTGCTGCGCGAATGCGGCGCTCTGGCGCGCGTGATGCCGGAAGTGGACGCGCTGTGGGACGACCCTGACGCCGCCCTCGGGGCGATGGCCGCGCTCGATGCCGCGGCGCAGGCGCAGGCGACGCTTCCGGCGCGCTTTGCGGTGCTGGCGCGTCCGCTCGCTCCACTGGCGGTCGAATCGCTCGCGGCGCGAATCAAGCTGCCCGCCGACTGCCGGGATCTCGCGCTGCTCGCGGCGCGCCACGCCAACATCGCGCTCGACGCCGCGGAACTGGACGCCGAGGCGGTGCTGGAATTGTTCAACGCCGTGGACGCGTGGCGCCGGCCGGAGCGTTTCGCGGAGCTGCTGACAGCTGCATTCGCCGGAGAGCCCAACGCGGCGCCCGCCAGGGTCCGGCTCGAGCGCGCGCGCACCGCCGCCGCCGCGGTCAATGCCGGCGAGATCGCGAAAGCGGCGAAGACCGCCGCCGACATCCGCGGCGGGGTCAACGCGGCGCGGCTCGAAGCCATTCGCCGCGCGCTCGCGCAGCCGTAAATCGTAAATCGTGAATGGTAAATCGAAGAAGCTGCATGATGATTACCGCGTCGTGGCGATTCACGATTCACGATTGACGATTCACGCATCACTCATGAGCGACAAAGGAGCGAAATGATAGATCTATACACCTGGACCACGCCCAACGGCCGCAAGGTCTCGATCATGCTGGAGGAGCTGGCGGCTCCGTATCGCGTGACCGCAATCAACATCGGGCAGAACGACCAGTTTCAGCCCGAGTACCTGAAGATCAATCCCAACGGCAAGATCCCGTCCCTCGTCGACCCGGACGGCCCCGACGGCAAGCCGATCGCGCTGATGGAGTCGGGCGCCATCCTCATCTACCTCGCGGGCAAGACCGGCAAGCTGCTGCCGCAGTCGGTGCGCGGCCGCTACGTCGCGCTGCAATGGCTGATGTTCCAGATGGGGGGTGTCGGGCCCATCTTCGGCCAGGTGCATCATTTTCTGCGCGCGGCGAAGGAGCCGGTGCCGTACGCGATCGGGCGCTACACCAAGGAGACGCAGCGACTGTACGGCGTGTTGAACGAGAGGCTGAAGGACCACCCCTATCTCGCCGACGAATACTCGATCGCGGACATTGCGACCTACCCGTGGGTGGCGCGCTACGAATGGCACAAGACCGATCTCAACATCTTTCCCAACGTGAAGCGCTGGTTCGATGCGATTTCAGCGCGCCCGGCGGTGCAGCGGGGCATGAACGTGCCCCCGACGGCCAAGTGATGTAAAGCCTCGACACAAAGGACACAAAGGACACAAAGGACACAGAGGAAACCCAGAAACAACAATTGAACCGCCAAGACGCCTGAGAAAGATTTTATTGCGTCGTTGAATCCTAGCGGGCGTAGCGCTGCAGAAAGCGCACGATCTCCGCGGTGTCGAGCACCGGATTGGTCTTGAGCGAGTCGGGTCCGACCACCGTGTTCGCCCAGGCCATATGCCGCTTCATGCGCTCGACCACGCCTGGCCACTCGCGCGGCGTGTGGCGCCGCGGATCGGGCAGGGCATGGCATTGCGTGCAGGCGATAGTAAACATCTTCCCTGCTTCCGAGCCGAGGGCTGGGTGGCGCGGGTCCATTTCCCCCTGCCCCTGCCGCTTCAGGTAGCCGGTGAGCGCAACGATTTCCTGGTCGGTCGGCGCTTCCACCTTGTCCATCATGTCCTTCATCACGTTGCCAAGATTGCCTTTGCCCTGCATGCGCCACACCATGCGCGTGACGACGCTGTCCCAGCGCTCCGCGGTGTGCATCTGCGGGCTGGGCAGGTAGTGGCATTGCACGCAGTAGCGGACGGTGAGCCGCGCACCCTCGGAGCGCGGCTCGGGAAGTTGCCGGGGCTCGACCGAAGGCGGCAGGATGCGCTCCATCATTGCGCCGTGCGGGCTCTGCGACCACAGGTACTTCGCCCGCGCGACTTCCGGAGCATCCGCATCCGCGGCAGCGCATGTCGCCGTGGCCAGCGCCGCAAAGGACAGGAACGCGAAACGTGAAACTGGCATTAGTTTTGCGGGGTTAATCTTGTGAATCCTGTAAATCCTGTCCATTGGCTTTTCGCGCCGAAGGCAAAACCAAATAGACAGGATTAACAAGATTTACAGGATTAAAGCGTCCTGGATTGAATCCCGTTAATCCTGTCCACTTCCCTCAAGATTCCATCCGTTCCTGCTACAGCGTATGCCGCCGGTCGCCGCTCGCAAAGCCGAGCAGCGGTTCCGGCACGCCGCGGCCGAGCGCGATGACCTTGAACAGCTCGCCCATCTCGGCGGGCGAGAGCAGCTTCTGCGCTCCGGCGGCGAGCGGAGCGTAGGCGGCCGCGACGTCGGCCGGGGTTTCGGCAAGGACATCGGTGATGCCGCAATTCACCAGGAACTGGGCCTGGCTGGTGTAGCCGAGCAGTTCCAGTCCCGCTTCCCGTCCCGCGCCCGCGATTGCCGAGAAATCCACGTGCGAGGTGATGTCCTGCAAGCCGGGCAGGTAGTACGGGTCCTCGTGCGCGCGGTGCCGGTAGTGGCACATCAGCGTGCCACGGTTGCGCTGCGGGTGATAGTACTCGTGGCGCGGAAAGCCGTAGTCAAAGAACAGCGCCACGCCGCGCTCAAGCACCGCGCCGAGCGAGCGGATGAAGCCGCGCGCCACCAGCTGGATCTCCGTCCTGTAGTCATCTTCCGGCAACGGAAGCTCTTCCGCCGCCCGTCGCACCGCGTCGCCGGCGGGCCATTCAAGATCAAGAAAGCTGCGACCTGCTGCATCGTTCTGGACGAATCCCTCCAGGATGTCGCCGCCGCGGCGGATTACGCGATGAACCGGCATGGCGTCGAGCACCTCGTTGCCGAGCACGATGCCCGCGAAGCGCGGTGGCAGCTGGTTCAGCCAGGCCACGCGCTCTAGCAGGTGCGGCGCGCGCGCGGCCAGCGTGTTGCGGCTGCGCTCGCGCAGGTCCGGCGAGAGCTCCAGCATGAGGTAACGCCGCGGCACGCAACCCAGCTGCTCGAGATCGAGCAGGATGTCCGCCGCGAGCGCGCCGCTGCCCGCGCCGATTTCCAGGATCTCGTCTAGGCCCCATGCGGCGAGCTGCCGCAGTTGTCGCGCCAGTGTGCGGCCGTACAGCCGGGAGATCTCGGGTGCCGTGACGAAGTCCCCGTCGCGCCCGAGCTTGCGCGCGCCGGCCATGTAATAGCCGATGCCGGGCGCATAGAGCATGAGCTCCATATAGCGTGCGAAGGTGAGCCGCCCGCCGTTGGCCTCGATCTCCCGGCGCACGAGCCCGGCGACCGCCTCGCTGTGCGCAAGCAGGGACTCCGAAGGGGGCGGCAGGCCGGCCGGCATGCGGAATATGGTACGAGGATATGGCCGTGGCGCGCTAGCGCCTGCGCGCGGCATCGTTGACGATGGACCCGTCGCGCAGCTCGATCTCGCGGTCGCAGCGCGCGGCGAGCCGAGGATCGTGCGTGACGATGATGAACGCGGTGCGCCGGGTTTCGTTGAACCGGCGCAAGAGGGCGAAAACATCGTCGGCGGTATGCGTGTCAAGATTGCCGGTGGGCTCATCGGCGAGCACGAGGTCGGGGGCCAGCGCCAGCGAGCGGGCGATGGCGACGCGCTGCTGCATCCCGCCCGACAGTTCGTTCGGGCGCTTGTGCATGGCGTTGGCGAGCCCGACAGCCTCGAGCAATTCGGCGGCGTTCGCGCGCTGCGCGGGTGTATAGGCTCCGTCGCGCATGAGGCCGGGCAACATAACGTTCTCGAGCGCCGAGAACGCCGGCAGCAAGTGGTGGAACTGGAACACGAACCCCAGCGTATCCAGGCGCGCCCGGGTACGTTCGTCATCGTTCGCCTGCTCGATAGGGCGACCCTTCAACCGGTAGGCGCCCGCGGTGGGCCACTCCAGCAGTCCGATCAGGTTGAGCAGCGTGCTCTTGCCGGAGCCCGAGGGGCCGATCAGGCAGGCAAACTCACCCTCGCGCACAGCGAGATCGACGCCATGCAGCACTTCGACCGCCACCGGGGTGCCCGGATTGTAGGTCTTGCACACGCCTTGCAGGTCGATGATGGGTGTCGTCACAGCCGGATCGCCTGTGCGGGATCAAGCCTGGCTGCACGGCGCGCCGGCATCACCGCCGCGATCAGCCCAAGGACAATCGCGCCGAGCATGGTGTAGCCGTAGAGCATCGCGTCAAAATGCGCGGAGAAGAGCGCCGTGCCGTCATCCGCGCGCACGATATTGCTCATTACCGCCGTGAGGAGATAACCGCAGACGCTGCCCAGCACCGCGCCGCTCGCGCCGATCAGCGCGCCTTGCATCAGGAACACCCTGAGTATCCGGTCGCGCGAAGCGCCCATCGCGCGCAGGATGCCGATTTCCCGGGTCTTCTGCACCACCGACACGATCAGCACGCTCGCGACCCCGATCGCGACGACCAGCGCCAGAAAAAAGCGCACCAGCACCGTCATGATGGTCTGGTTGTCGAGGGCGGTCCGCAACTGGCTGTTGGCCTTCATCCAGCTTTCGACCTCGTGCGGGACTTTGGCCTGCAGCGCCGCGGCAAAGCGCTCGGCGCCGAACATATCCTCGATTGCCATCTCGACGCTGGACACGCCGCCCGGCAGGTTGAGCAATGCCTGTGCCGTGGGCAGCGTGACGTAGGCGTAGGCGCGATTGAGACCGCGCTGGCCCAGATCGTAGATGCCGCGTACCTGATAGGCGTCGCCGGGCGACGTCGGCGTCGACAGCCGCACCTTGTCGCCGATGGCGACACCGAGGTCCCTGGCGAGATCGGTGCCGATAGCCACGTCGCCCGGATTGAGCGGCAGCCCGCCGGCGACGATTTTCTCGTCCAGTCGGGTAACTGCCACGTAGCGCGCGGGCACGATGCCCGTGATGGTGACCGATTTGTTGGCGTCGCCGCGCGTCACGAGCCCCGGGCCAGCGGCGACCGGCGAGACCGCGCGCACGCCAGGCGTGGCCTCGAGTTCCGCCTGCAACGCCTGCCACTGGTCCACGGATCGCAGCCGTTGCGCGCGGGCCTGCACCTGGTCGAGCGCGGTCACGCCGGCTGCCTGGTGCAGCGGGCGGGCGACTTCCTCCGCCGGGCGCACGATCACGTTAGGTTGCACCCCGAGCGTGCGCCGGACGAGGTCGCGCTGCATGTCGCCGAGAAATGCGCTGATGAATACGATCACCGCAATGCCCGCCGTCGATCCGGCGATGATGAGGAGAGTCTGCGATCCGCCCTCGCGCAGAAAACGCAGGGCGACGGTCCACTCGAACCGCATCAGCGTTCGGCTTCCCCAGGCCTTACCCGTGCGCCGACGGCGATTCCCCGGGTCAGCACCACGGTCTCGCCTTCGTTAATGCCCGACGTGATTTCGACCCGGGCCGAGGTCCGCACACCGGTCTCTACTTGCACCGTTTCCATCCGGCCATTGCGCACGACCTGCACGCTGCGCGCCCCGCCCGACTCGCGCACGGCTTCGGCCGGCACCGTCAGCGCGCTCGCCTTGCGGGCGACGTCGATGCTGATGGACACCGTCATGTCGGCGCGCAGGTAGCCGGGCGGCTCCGGTACCTGGAAGCGCGCCTCGACCGAGCCGCGGGCCACGTCCACGCCCGGACTGATGTAGTAAAGCGTGGCCTGGAAGTTCCGGTCAGGAAAGGCGTCGCTCGAGACCAGTGCCTGCTGCCCGATCCTGAGATAAGGGAGGTTTTTCTCGTCGATTTGCGCGGCGAGCCGCGTCGCTCCCGCGGAATCGAGCACCAGCAGCCGTTTGCCCGGGCTCACGATGTCACCCGGCTCGACCTCGCGCACCAGCACCGTTCCTGGCACCGAAGCGCGCAGGGTCGCCTGCGCGAGCTTCGAATCGGCCAGTTCGCGCGCCGCGACGGCCTCCTGTAATCGCGCCGCGGCCTCGCGGGTCTGCACGCCGGAGGCGTTCTGCGCCTTGACCAGCGTGCGCGCGGCGTCGAGCTGGCTTTTCGCCACGGCGAGTTGCCGTTCCACGTCCTGGAGCCGTGCCTCGGCGATGAAGCCCTTGCCGTGCAGTTCGCGGTTGCGGGCATACTCCTTCTCAGCCCACTGGAATTGCGCTTCGGCCTGGACCACTGCGTCGCTGGATTGCGGGAGATTCAGCTCGCGCACCGTTGCGAGGCGTGCCCGCGCGGAGGCTTCCTGCGCGCGTGCCTGGGCGAGGCTGGCCTCGAGTTCGCGTGTCTCCAGCACGATGAGCGGCTGCCCGGCTTTCACGACGGCGCCTTCCGCGACCAGCACCTGTTCCGCCCGCCCGGTGATGACCGAGCCGATCTCGACCCGGTGCAGCGCTTCCACGCGCCCGCTCACTACGATCGCATGCTGTATCGGGCCCACCACCGCGCGTGCAACCTCGACTGCCGGGCCCTGGATTTTGCGCGCCACGCCGAAAACGGCAATGCCGAGCACGAAAACGGCGAAGAGGCACAGCCGCGGATGTCGTCTAATCCAGTTCATGCTTGAAATTGAGCGATGCTTCCGGGAGGGGATGACGCTATTCTACCGAACAGAACCCTGATTCCCTTGCTCCAGATCAATTCGCATCATTGGTGCGGGTGGCCTATCCGGTAGAATCGGCGGTCGGGAACGACTCGATTCGCGGAAGAGAAAGTACTCATGGCGCTGCCTTTGCAGGACAAAGTGGTGCTCGTCACCGGCGGCGCGAAGCGCGTTGGCGCCGCGATCTGCCGCCGGCTGCACGCGGCGGGCGCCAACCTGCTGGTGCACTACCGCGCATCCGCCATCGAGGCGCGCGCGCTGCAAGTCGAGTTGAACGCGCACCGCGCCGACTCGGTCGCGCTGGCGCAGGCTGACCTGCTCAAGGTTGCGTCCTGCTCCCAGCTCGTCAAGGCAGTGCTGAAGCACTTCGACCGCCTCGATGCGCTCGTCAACAATGCCTCGAGCTTTTTCCCCACCGCGCTGGGCGAAATCACCGAGCAGGCCTGGGACGATCTCATCGGCACCAACCTCAGGGCGCCGCTGTTCCTCGCCCAGGCGGCAGCGCCGGAACTGAGAAAAAATCACGGTTGCATCGTCAACCTGATTGATATCCACGCGGAGCTGCCGATGCGTAACCATGTGGTCTATACCGCGGCCAAGGGCGGACTCGCCGCGCTGACCCGCGCGCTGGCGCGCGATCTGGGCCCCGAGATCAGGGTCAACGGCGTCGCCCCCGGCACCATCCTGTGGCCGGACGATGAGACCTGGCGCGACGAGGTGTCGCGCCAGCGCATCATCAACCAGACCGCGCTGAAACGCATCGGCGAGCCCGACGACATCGCCAGGGCAGTGCAATTCCTGCTGGCGGACGCCCCCTACGTCACCGGGCAGATCATCGCGGTGGACGGCGGACGCAGCCTCAGCCTCTAGCATCCGTGAATGGTGAATGGTGAATCGTAAATCGGCGCGATGCCAATCAGGCCGAATACAGGATCACCGATTTACCATTTACGATTCACGATTTACGCAATAGGTAAACGATATGGACCAAACAGTCATACGCATGCAGCCGCGCAGCACGCAAGAGCGCAAAGGGGCGTACGAGGCGAACAAGCTCACCAAGCGCCTGCGCCGGCTCGCCGGCGAGGCCATCGCCGACTACGGCATGATCAGTGACGGCGACAAGGTGATGGTGTGCCTCTCCGGCGGCAAGGACAGCTACGCGCTCCTCGATATCCTGATCTACCTGCGGCGCCACGCGCCGGTGCATTTCGACCTCGTCGCCGTCAATCTAGATCAGAAGCACCCCGGCTTCCCGGCGCACGTGCTGCCCGATTACCTGACGCAGCTCGGCGTGCCGTTCCGCATCGAGGAGCAGGACACCTACAGCACGGTGAAGCGCGTGATCCCCGAAGGCAAGACGATGTGCTCGCTGTGTTCGCGCTTGCGCCGGGGCGTGCTCTACCGCGTGGCCGGAGAGCTGGGCGCGACCAAGATCGCGCTGGGACATCACCGCGACGACATCCTCGAGACCTTCCTGTTGAATCTCTTCTACAGCGGGCAACTGAAAGCGATGCCGGCGAAGCTCCGCTCCGACGATGGCAAGCACATCGTGATTCGCCCGCTCGCCTACTGCGAGGAGCGCGACCTGGCGGCGTACGCCGAGTTGAAGCAGTTTCCGATCATTCCCTGCAACCTGTGCGGCTCGCAGGAGAACCTGAAGAGGAACGAGATGAAGCAGCTTCTGCGCGAGTGGGAAAAGCGCTACCCCGGGCGGGTGGAGACCATGCTGAACAGCTTGAAGCACGTGCGGACGTCCCATCTGCTCGACCGGAATGCCTTTGACTTCGGCCGTCTGCCTCCGAGCCGTGATATTGGATTGCGGGCGCAATCCAATGAAATAGAACAATAATTTAGATCTCCGTATGGAAGTAACGTTCTCGTTGTTTCCACGTTGTCAAAATTAGTTTGTCATGTTAATCTCCGCACTGTGAACTGCGCGGAACGTCTCGTAAGTCTGTTCGGCAGCCAGGCGGAAGTCGCCCGCCGGCTGCGGCTCGACCGCGCGGTGGTCAACAACTGGATCAAGTTTGGCTACGTGCCGGCGCGCTGGGCAATGGAAGTCGAGGCGCTCACCGCCGGCAGCATCTCCGCCGTCGAAGTTCTCAACGAAGCCGGCGCCAAAAAGCCGCTCCGGTTCAAATCGCGGCCGGACGGCGAAAGCCTGTTCGGTTCGCCTCTCACAGGGAGTCACGCCATGAACGAATTCTCGCCGCGCAAACGCATCAACTCTTTCCATCCGCCGCAGCGGACGCTGATGGGCCCGGGGCCCACCGAAATCCATCCGCGGGTGCTGACCACCATGAGCCAGCCGGCGATCGGCTACCTCGACCCGGTCTTCGTCGACATGATGGAGGAGCTGAAGTCGCTGCTGCGCTACGTCTACCAGACGAAGAACCCGCTGACGTTCCCGATCTCGGGCCCCGGCTCGGTCGGCATGGAGTACTGCTTCGTCAACCTGGTCGCGCCGGGCACCAAAGTGATCGTTTGCCGGAATGGGGTGTTCGGCGGACGCATGATCGAGAACGTGGAGCGCTGCGGCGGCACCGCTGTCGTCGTCGAGGATAAGTGGGGCGAGCCGATAGATCCCAACAAGCTGGAAGAGGCGCTCCGGAAAAATTCCGACGCGCGCGTGGTCGCGTTTGTCCACGCCGAGACTTCCACCGGCGTGCAGTCGGACGCGAAAACGCTGGTGGAGATCGCGCACCAGCACAACACGCTCACCATCGTGGACGCCGTCACTTCGCTCGGCGGTTCGCCGGTGCGCGTGGACGAATGGAAGGTGGACGCGATTTATTCGGCGAGCCAGAAGTGCCTCTCCTGCACGCCGGGCCTGTCGCCGGTATCGTTCTCGGAACGCGTCGTCGATTTCGTGAAGGCGCGCAAGGACAAGATCCATTCCTGGTTCATGGACATGAACCTG
>CAZCGD010000299.1:0-21899 GCA_964498105.1 uncultured Streptomycetaceae bacterium | reverse complement strand
GCAGCCGGTGGCGGGTGGCAGGCCCGCACCGAGCGCGGCCTGGCGCGCCGGCGCCTGGCCCTGCCCGGCGGGCAGCACGTTGCCCATGATGACCTCCTGCACGTTCTGCGGACCGACCCCGGCGCGCTCGACCGCAGCGCGGATGGCGAAGGCGCCGAGTTCCGGCGCCGTGAGCGTTTTCAAATCACCCATGAATGCACCCATGGGCGTGCGGGCAGCACCGACAATGACTATGGGGTCATCCTTCATATTCTGTTCCTTAATAGTTCCTTGGCGTTCTTGGCGTCTTGGCGGCTAATGTCCGGCGTTTTTCAGCCGCGCAGCGAGGCGAGCCGGTCCAGGCACTCGAGCGTTTCGGCTTCCAGCGCGGCAACCAGCTCGGCGGCCGGCAGCGCGCGCGAAAGCGCTGCCGCCTGCCCGGCCCACATCGCCACGAAGTCCGGGTTGCTGGCCGTGGCGGACGCGGCGCGCAAACTGCCGGTCAGCGCATTCTGCGCCGGGAACGGCAGCTGCGGCGCATCGCGCATCTCGCGATTGAAGCGGTTCGCGAGGCCGCGCGCCGGCTTGCCCGAGAACTTCTCGGTAATGAGGGTGGTGTCCTCGCGCGCGGCGAGCACGCTGTCCTTGTGCACCTGCGGCGCGCCGCTCTCCGGGCACGGGATGAAAGCCGTGCCAAGCTGCGCGGCCTGCGCGCCGAGTGCCAATGCAGCGGCGATGCCGGCGCCGTCCATGATGCCGCCCGCCGCGACGACCGGCGTCTTCACACGGCGCACGATCATGCGCACCAGCGCAAGGGTGCCGGTCATGGATTCGTAGGGGTTGCGCAGGTAGCTGCCGCGGTGGCCGCCCGCCTCCGCGCCCTGCGCGACGATGAAATCCACGCCGAGCGCCTCGAGCTGCAAGGCCTCGGTGACACAGGTCGCGCTTGCGCTGACCCTCACGCCTTGCGACTGCAGGCGGCGGATGCGCTCTTGCGGCACGTCGCCCAGGTGGCAACTGAACACGGCGGGGCGGATAGCTTCGATCGCGCGTAGCTGAGCCTCCAGGTCGGGGGCGTACGGCGCACGCACCGGCTCGGGTGGGGGCAAGCCGAGCGACCGGTAATAGCCAGCGACGGCGTCGAGCGCCCCGCGCTGCGCCGCCGCGTCCACCGCGCCGGGTTGCTTCGAGACGAACAGGTTCATGTTGAACGGCAGCTTAGTGTGTGCTCGCACCGCTTCGGCATCCCGCTGCATGGCCTCCGGCTGGGTGTAGGCGCAGCCCAGAGAACCAAGCGCCCCAGCCGCGCTGACCGCCGCCACCATCGCGGGCGTGGACGCGCTCGCCATGGGGGCCTGGATGATCGGCAGGCGGATGCCCAGCCGGTCGCAGAGGGGGGTGTGCAACTTGGCCATTATTCGTTTGCTTTCAGTGTTAGTTAGTGGTCACTTCAAGAGCGAAAACCGCTATGAAATGGCAAGAAACCCTAAGCCACAGAGAACACAGAGTTCACAGAGGAAACCCGGCAATGAAAGAGCCGAGCCATGACGCCCATACCCCCTATTCACTGTTCCTGGGCGCCAGATATTCATTTCGATTTTATCGGCGTTCGGCCCTCACCCCCGCTCCTCTCCCGAGTGGAGAGGGGAGGCTCGAGCTTGCCCTTCTCCTTGGGGAGAAGGGGAAGGGATGAGGGATGGGCGGTTTCATGCAGTCTCGTCGAACAGTTCGCGGCCGATCAGCCAACGGCGAATTTCGGAGGTGCCCGCGCCGATCTCGTACAGTTTCGCGTCGCGCAATAGGCGGCCGGTGGGCGAGTCGTTAATGTAGCCCATGCCGCCGAGGCATTGAATTGCTTCGAGCGCCATCCCCGTCGCCTTCTCCGATGCGAACAGAATGGCGCCGGCGGCGTCCTTGCGCGTGACTTCGCCGCGATCGCAAGCGCGGGCCACTGCATAGACGTAGGCGCGGCAGGCGTTCAGCGTGACGTACATGTCGGCGAGCTTGCCTTGCATCAGCTGGAACCCGCCGACTGCCTGGCCGAACTGCTTGCGCTGGTGCACGTAAGGAATCACGGCATCAAGGCACGCCTGCATGATGCCGAGCGGTCCGGCCGCAAGCACCGCGCGTTCGTAATCGAGCCCGCTCATCAGCACCTCGACTCCCTCGCCTGCCGCGCCCAGAACGTTTTCTTCCGGCACCTCGCAATCATTGAACACGAGCTCGCAGGTGTTGGAACCGCGCATGCCGAGCTTGTCGAGCTTTTGCGCGCTCGTGAATCCCTTGAAATCTTTTTCGACGATGAACGCCGTGATGCCGCGCGCGCCGGCCTTGAGATCGGTCTTCGCGTACACCACCAGGGCGTCGGCGTCGGGCCCGTTGGTGATCCACATCTTGGCGCCGTTTAACACGTAACGGTCGCCGCGCCGGTCCGCGCGCAATCGCATGCTGACCACATCGGAGCCGGCTTCGGACTCGCTCATCGCCAGCGCACCGACGTGCTCGCCGTTGACCAGTTGCGGCAGATAGCGCCGCTTCTGCGCGGTGCTGCCGTTGCGGCTGATCTGGTTGACGCAAAGGTTGGAGTGCGCGCCGTAGGACAGTCCGACCGCAGCCGAGGCGCGGCTCACTTCCTCCATCGCGACGACATGCGCGAGGTAGCCCATGGCGGAGCCGCCGTGCTCCTCCTCCACCGTGATGCCCAGCAGCCCGAGCTGGCCCAACCTTGGCCACAGGTCCCGCGGGAATTCATTGGCACGGTCGATGGCGGCCGCACGCGGCGCAATTTCCTTCGCGGCAAAGCCGGCCACCGTTTCGCGCAGTATGTCGATCGTTTCGCCCAGCCCGAATTGAAGCCCTTGGTTCATGGTCTAGCCACCGTCATTGATGACGTTTACGTTAACGTTAACTACAGCTTTTAATCAAACTTAGCCGCCGGCATTGGCATCATCGCTCCGCGGTTTGTCTTTAAGCAACTGCCGGCACTGGTTGGCAAAGAAAGTGATCTCGTTCAGCATCACCTCGATGTCCTCACGCTGCTGCTCCAGTTGCGCGCGCCGCCGCTCCAGCCTGGCCAGGAATTCCTCGAGCTGCTTTTTTTCATCGCGGGAGATGTCGTAGAGTTCAAACAACTCCCGGATCTCGGCGAGCGAGAAGCCCAGCCGCTTGCCGCGCAGCGCGAGCTTCAGGCGCACCCGGTCGCGCTGGATGAAAATGCGGTTGTTGCCCTCCCGCTGTGGACTCAGTAGGCCCTGGTCCTCGTAGAAGCGGATGGTGCGGGTGGTTACGCCGAATTCCCGGGCCAGCTCGGAAATGGTGAAGGTACCGGTCATTGTGCCCTGCAGCAACCCCAGGTAAAATAACGAAAAGTGAGCGTACATTACGCTTACGTTAACGTCAATAGAGAAGTTTAACGAAATGATAATGGCCCTCCAGCAATCCGAGCAGCGTACCTACGATCCCAAAGAGCTTGCCCGGCTCTACGCCGACATCGCACAGAAGAGCACCAGCGTCGTCACGCAATTCATGGAGCGCCATAAAAACGGCGGCGCCATCGGGTTGACCGACGAGCTCGGCATCACGCAGGCGTTCTTCCAGGCGTGGACGAAGCTGCTCGCGGATCCCTACAAGCTCGCGGAAGCGCAGATGAAGCTGTGGCAGGACTACATGGCGCTGTGGCAGAGCTCGCTGCTGAAGCTGATGGGCCAGGACGCGCGGCCAGTGGCCGAGGCGCAAACCGGCGACCGCCGCTTCACGCACGAGGACTGGCAGCAGAATTTCCTCTTCGACTACATCAAGCAGTCCTATTTCATCGCCGCCCGGCATCTGCATCAGACGGTGGGCAAGGTCGAAGGGCTCGACGAGCAGACGGCGAAGAAAGTGAATTTCTACACGCGGCAGTACATCGACGCGCTGTCGCCGAGCAATTTCATGCTGACCAACCCGGAAGTGATACGGGAAACGGTGGCGTCCGGCGGGCAGAATCTGGTGAAGGGGCTCAACAACCTTCTCGAGGACCTGGCACGCGGCGGCGGCGACCAGCTCCGGCTACGGATGACCGACGAGAAGGCGTTCAAGCTCGGCGTCAACATCGCCACCACGCCGGGGAAGGTCGTGTTCCAGAACGATCTCATCCAGCTGATCCAGTATTCCCCGGCCAGCGGGCCGGTCTACCGGCGGCCGCTGCTGGTGATTCCGCCGTGGATCAACAAGTACTACATACTCGACCTGCGCGAGAAGAACTCGTTCGTGAAATGGGCCGTCGAGCAGGGCCACACGGTGTTCGTGGTGTCCTGGGTCAATCCCGACGAAAAACTCGCCAACAAGCAATTTGAGGACTATTTCACCGAGGGCGCGCTCGCCGCGCTGGATGCGATCGAAAAGGCGACCGGCGAGCGGGAAGTGAACGTCATCGGCTACTGCCTGGGTGGCACGCTGCTCGCCTGCGCGCTGGGTTACCTCGCGGCGAAAGGCGACGAGCGCATCGCGTCGGCGACGTTCCTGGCCTCGATGATCGATTTCCGGGAGGCAGGCGAGCTCGGGGCATTCATAGACGAGCAGCAGGTGGCGGCGCTGGAGAAGCGCATGCAGGAGCGCGGCTATCTGGAGGGGTCAGCAATGGCGACCACCTTCAACATGCTGCGCTCGAATGACCTCATCTGGTCGTTCGTGGTCAACAACTACCTTCTCGGGCGCGACCCGTTCCCGTTCGACCTGCTGTACTGGAACTCGGACTCCACCCGCATGCCGGCGTCGATGCACAGCTACTACCTGCGCAGCATGTACATCAAGAACCTGCTGGCGAAGCCGGGTGGCATCGAGCTGGCCGGTGTGCCCATAAATCTCACGCGGGTGCGGACGCCACTTTATTTCGCATCCACCCTCGAAGATCACATCGCGCCATGGCGCTCGACCTATGCCGGCGCCAGGCTCTTCACCGCTCCGGTGCGTTTCGTGCTGGGCGGCTCCGGCCACATCGCGGGCATCGTCAACCCGCCGGCAGCCGGCAAGTACGGCTACTGGACCAATCCGAAGCTGCCCGATGAAGCAGAGCAGTGGTTCAAGGGCGCGTCGCAGCATCCGGGCTCGTGGTGGCCAGACTGGGCGGGCTGGGTCGCGCAGCACGGTGGTGACAAGGTGCCGGCGCGGCTACCTGGCAAGCGCGGACTGAAAGCGATCGAGGACGCGCCCGGCTCCTACGCTAAGATGCGCGTTGACTGAGCGGCGGCGCCAGCCGCACTCGTATCGGGAGAGGGATCGTGACACACCTGGCAGTGCTGGCAGCGGCTGTGTTAGTGACCGCTTACTCCGCGACATTGCCGGCGCAAGGCTATCCGGCCAAGCCGGTGCGAATCGTCGTGCCGCTGGTGCCGGGCGGTAACCTGGACATCGTTGCGCGGGCGGTCGCGCAACGACTGGGCGAGGGCCTGGGCCAGCAGTTCATCGTCGAAAACCGGCCCGGCGCGAGCAGCCTGGTGGGCACGCAGTACGTGGCGAAGTCCGCCCCCGACGGCTATACGCTGCTGGCGATGGCGAACACGTTCACCGCGGTCCCGGCCGTCATCGCCAACCCGGGCTACGACGCCGTCAAGGATTTCACCGGCGTCAGCATCACCTGCCAGGTCGCGAAGGTGCTGGTAGTGACGCCGACGTTGCCGGTTAACACGGTCAGGGAGCTGGTCGCCCTTGCCAAGGCGCGCCCGGGCGAGCTTTCCTATGCTTCGTCCGGCAACGGTTCCACCGGCCACTTCGCGGCCGAGCTGTTCAATCAGAAGGCTGGCCTGAAGATGCTGCACGTGCCGTACAAAGGCAACTCCCAGGCGCTCGTGGACATCATCGCCGGGCAGGTCACGATGATGTACGACCAGGTGAGCACTGCGCACCCGCACGTGAAAGCCGGCAAGCTCAAGGCGCTGGCGGTTACCACCAGCACTCGCTCCAACCTCTTTCCAGAACTGCCGACGATAGACGAGGCGGGGGTGAAGGGCTACGAGGCCATTACCTTCAACGGGCTGATGGCGCCCGCGGGCACCCCGCGCGAAGTGCTGTCCCGTCTGCAGGGCGAGCTCGCCAAGATCGTTGCAGTGCCGGCGCTGCGCAACAATTTCCTCGAGCGCGGCGTAGAGCTCGTCGCGAGCAGCTCGCCGGACGAATTCATCGCCTATGTTCGGAATGAAGTGGTGGCCAACGCCAGGCTTGCGCGCAACGCCGGCATCAAGGCGCAGTGATCCATGACTGATGAAACGTGACTGATGCGGCGTGACTCGTAACGGATCTTCCCTGTCACGCATCATCGTGTCACGCCTTGTCATGTCACGCCACTCCATGTCACGCCGTATCAAACAATGCAAATAGCCGACCGCACCTTCCTCGTCACCGGTGGCGCCTCGGGCCTGGGAGCGGCGACTGCCCGCCGGCTCGCGGCGGCCGGTGGCAACGCCGTGATCTGCGACGTCAACACCGCCGCCGGAGCAAAACTTGCCGCCGAGTTCGGCGCGCGCGGCTTGTTCGCTGCCGCCGATGTCACCGACGAGCCGCAGGTGGCGCAAGCCATCGCCGTGGCGCGAGCAAAGTTCGGCGCGCTGCACGGCGTGGTGAACTGCGCCGGCATCGCGCCCGCCGAGCGCATTCTGGGTAAAGGCGGGCCGCACCGCCTCGACGCTTTCCGCCGCGCGATCGAGATCAATCTCATCGGCACCTTCAACGTGCTGCGGCTGGCGGCGCAGGCGATGGAGGGCAATGCGCCCGACGCCGGCGGCGAGCGCGGCATCATCGTCAACACCGCGTCCGTTGCCGCCTTCGACGGCCAGATCGGGCAGGCGGCCTACAGCGCGTCCAAGGCGGGCGTGGCGGGACTGACCCTGCCCGCGGCGCGCGAGCTGGCGCGCTTCGGCATCCGCGTGATGACCATCGCGCCCGGCATCTTCGAGACGCCAATGGTCGCAGCATTCACCCCTGAACTGAAGCAAGCCCTCGCGGCCCAAGTGCCGTTCCCGCCGCGGCTCGGCAGGCCCGACGAGTACGCGGCGCTGGTGGAGCACATCATCGTCAATTCGATGCTGAACGGGGAAGTGATCCGGCTGGATGGCGCGGTGCGGATGTCCGCCAAGTAGCTATGAATTGGCCGCCAAGGCGCCAAGACGCCAAGAAGAACAAGAATAATAATTGAACCGCCGCGATGCCAAGAAAACCAATGATAAAACCACAGATACACGTGGCTGCTCGGGCAGGAAACCAGAAATAGCAATCAATAGGCCAGGAAAGACAAGACAAGTGAGCACTTGCCAACCCGGTATCCTGCTGCCAGTGCCGGCGCACGCGCGTTATCTGACGTTTTCGCTCAAGCCCGGGGTGAGTCCGCGCGCGACGCTGCGCGAAATTCGCGATGTGGCCGATGGCGAGCGAGTAGTCGCAGGAATCGGCGCCTCGCTCGCGCTGGCACTGGGCCGAAACATCGAAGGCCTGCACGCTTTCCCGTGCCATACGGGAGCCGGATTCGACGTCTCATCAACGCCATCTGCGCTGTGGATCTGGGCGCGAGGTGAGGACCGGGGCGAGCTCTTCCACCGGTCACGGCTCATCGAGCGGACGCTGGCCCGCGCGTTCCGGCTCGAGCAGGCGCTCGACGCCTTCCGCCACGATGGCGGCCGCGATCTGACGGGTTACGAGGACGGCACCGAAAACCCCAGGGGCAGGAAGGCGCGCCTGGCCGCCGTCGTTCAGGCGCCGTCGCGGCTTGCTGGGTCGAGCTTCGTGGCCGTTCAGCAATGGGTGCACGAATTCGGCCGCTTCGAAGCGATGACGCCACGGCAGCGGGACGATGCCATCGGGCGCCGCCGCTCCAGCAACGCGGAGTTCGGCGGCGCTCCGCCCTCGGCGCACGTGAAGCGGACGGCGCAGGAAAACTTCGAGCCGGCCGCTTTCGTGGTCCGGCGTTCCATGCCGTGGGCCGACGCGATGCGCGCCGGCCTGGTGTTCGTCGCGTTCGGGTGCACGTTGGACGCGTTCGAGGCACAGTTGCGCCGCATGGTCGGCCTCGACGACGGGATCACCGACGCGCTGTTCAAATTCACACGCCCGGTGACCGGCGGCTACTACTGGTGCCCTGGAATGCGGCGCGGGCGCCTCAACCTCGCGCCGCTCGGCTTGTAAGCACGCTCAACACGCCGCCAAGACGCCAAGACGCCAAGAAGAACAAATAATAATCAATCCGCCAAGCACGCCAAGGCCGCCGAGAGAAACAAAAACAAACGCGCAAAGAATAACCAGGTCAATACGGAGATCGGCATTCAATTCGGCGCACCAATTGTTCTTTCTCGGATGCACTGGATGTAAACTCAGAAGCCTTCATTTTCGTTATCGATTTCCTTGGCGTTCTTGGCGTCTTGGCGGCTAATTTAGGGTTTTAATGACTTATAAGAATATTCTGCTCGAGCAGCCCGAGGCGGGGATTTACCTGCTGACGGTCAATCGCCCGAAAGCGTTGAACGCGTTGAACGCCGCGACGCTGGACGAGATCGCGACGGCGGTGATGACGGTCGCGGGGGACGCCGCGGCGCGCGTGCTGCTGGTCACCGGCGCGGGCGAGAAAGCGTTCGTCGCCGGCGCCGATATCGCCGAGATGCAGAACGCGACGCTCGAGCAGGCGCGCGAATTCTCCGAGAAGGGCGCGCGCGTCATGCACTCGCTCGAGGCGCTGCCGGTGCCGGTGATCGCGCTGGTGAACGGCTATGCCCTCGGCGGCGGTTGCGAGCTGGCGCTGGCCTGCGACTGGATACTCGCCGCCGACAACGCCCGGTTCGGCCAGCCGGAAGTGAACCTCGGCATTCCGCCGGGCTTCGGCGGCACGCAGCGCTTGCCGCGCCGGGTGGGTCCAGCCCGTGCCTTGGAACTGCTGATGACGGCACGCCAGGTGAAGGCGCAGGAAGCAGTTGCCATCGGTCTTGCCAATCACGTCTATCCCGCGTCCGAGTTGCGCGCGAAAGGTCTGGAGATGGCGCGCGTGATTTCAGCCAAAGGCCCCATTGCGGTGCGCCTTGCCAAACGGGCGGTGCAGAACGGCCTCAATCTCGATCTATTCGCTGCTTGCGCCTTGGAGACCGACTTGTTCGTGCAGGCTTTCGCCACGCGGGACCGGAAGGAAGGCATGAGCGCCTTCCTCGAAAAGCGCCCAGCGAAGTTTGAAAGTCATTAAATTTCCGCGCAAAAGCGGAAATTTCCCGGTGCTATAATGACCGCCCCCCGATCGGCGATAAGTGCTTGATCGGTCAACGCAGAACCTGAATCTGCCGAGGTAGCTGTCATGGACATGAGGGACGTGCAACCCGACGCGGACCCGCAGGAAACGCGGGAGTGGCTCGAAGCCCTGGATTCAGTGCTGGAACGCGAAGGCCCCGCGCGCGCCAATTTTCTGCTCGACCGGCTGGTGGACAAGGCACGGCGCAACGGCGCCTACATCCCGTACAACGCCAACACGGCGTACATGAACACGATCCCGCTGTCGCAGGAAGAGCGTTCGCCGGGAGACGCCGAGCTCGAGCACAAGATTCGTTCGCTCGTGCGCTGGAACGCGATGGCGATGGTGTTGCGCGCCAACAAGGAATCCTCCGAGCTGGGCGGACACATCGCGAGCTTTGCTTCCGCCGCGACGCTCTACGACGTCGGCTTCAACCACTTCTTCCGCGCCGCCAACGACAAATTCCGCGGCGACCTCATCTATATCCAGGGCCACTCGGCGCCCGGCGTTTACGCGCGCGCCTATCTCGAGGGCCGCATCACCGAGGAGCAGATGAACAACTTCCGCCAGGAAGTCGGCGGCAAGGGGCTGTCGTCGTACCCGCACCCGTGGCTGATGCCGGACTTCTGGCAATTCCCGACGGTGTCCATGGGGCTCGGCCCCATCATGGCGATCTACCAGGCACGCTTCCTGCGTTACCTCAATGACCGCGGCATCATCCAATCGCAGGGCCGCAAGGTGTGGGCGTTCATGGGTGACGGCGAGATGGACGAGCCCGAGTCGCTGGGCGCAATCTCGCTCGCCGGCCGCGAAAAGCTCGACAAGCTGGTCTTCGTCATCAACTGCAACCTGCAGCGCCTCGACGGGCCGGTGCGCGGCAATGGCAAGATCATCCAGGAGCTGGAAGCGGCGTTTCGCGGCGCCGGCTGGAACGTGATCAAGGTGATCTGGGGCTCGTACTGGGATCCGCTCTTCATGCGCGACAAGAACGGCCTGCTGCTGCGGCGCATGGAGGAGTGCGTTGACGGCGAGTACCAGGCCTTCAAGTCGGCGGACGGCGCCTTCGTGCGCAAGCACTTTTTCGGCAAGTACCCCGAGCTGCTCGAGATGGTCTCCCACATGTCGGACGACGACATCTGGCGGCTGAACCGCGGCGGGCATGATCCCCACAAGCTCTACGCCGCGTACTCCGCGGCGATGAAGCAGACGGACCAGCCCACGGTAATCCTGGCGAAGACCGTGAAGGGCTACGGCATGGGCGAGTCGGGCGAGGGCCAGAACATCACGCACCAGCAGAAAAAGATGGGCACGGCCTCGATCAAGGCATTCCGCGACCGCTTTGACGTGCCGATCCACGACGACAAGCTCGAGGAAATGCCGCTCTATAGGCCGTCCGAGGACAGCCCCGAGATGAAGTATCTGCGGGCGCGGGTGCAGGCGATGGGTGGCAGCGTGCCGGCGCGGCGCAGAAAAAGCGTTTCCCTCGAAGTGCCGCCACTGGCGGCGTTCGAGACGCTGCTGAAGGGCACGGAGAGCCGCGAGATCTCCACCACCATGGCCTTCGTGCGAATACTCAACGCCGTCATCCGCGACAAGAACATCGGCAAGCTGGTGGTGCCGATCGTGCCGGACGAATCGCGCACCTTCGGCATGGAGGGCATGTTCCGCCAGCTCGGCATCTACTCTCATGTCGGCCAGCTCTATACGCCGCAGGACGCCGAACAGCTGATGTTCTACAAGGAAGACAAGAACGGGCAGATCCTGCAGGAGGGCATCTGCGAGGCGGGCGGGATGTGCTCGTGGATCGCGGCGGCGACCTCGTACAGCAGCAACAACCAGCCGATGATCCCGTTCTACATCTTCTACTCCATGTTCGGCTTCCAGCGCATCGGCGACCTGGCGTGGGCCGCTGGCGACATGCGCGCCCGCGGCTTCCTGCTGGGCGGGACGGCGGGCCGCACCACGCTGAACGGCGAGGGGCTGCAGCACGAGGACGGCCACAGCCACGTGCTGGCGTCCACTATCCCGAACTGCGTGTCGTACGACCCGACCTTCGCCTACGAGCTGGCGGTCATCGTCCAGGACGGAATGCGCCGCATGTACCAGGAGCAGGAGGACATCTACTACTACATCACGGTGATGAACGAGAACTACGCTCATCCCGCAATGCCGGAAGGAGCCGAGGCTGGCATACTCCGCGGCATGCACCTGATCTCCCACTCGGAAAAAGCGGGCAAGGCGGCCAAGGGCAAGCTGAAAGTGCAGCTCATGGGCTGCGGCACCATCCTGCGTGAAGTGATAGCCGGGGCCGAGATGCTCGAGAAGGATTTTGGCGTTTCGGCCGACATCTGGAGCGTCACCAGCTTCAACCAGTTGCGCCGCGACGGCATCGAAACCGCGCGCTGGAACCTGCTGCATCCCGAAGCCGAACCGCGGCGCTCGTACGTCGAGCAATGCCTGCGAGACCATCCCGGCCCGGTCATCGCGGCGACCGATTACATGAAGGTGTTCGCCGACCAGATCCGCGCCTATCTGCCGCAGCCGGCGTTGTACAGCGTGCTCGGCACCGACGGCTTCGGCCGTTCCGACACGCGGCGGGCGCTGCGCGGCCACTTCGAAGTGGACCGGCGCTACGTCGCGGTGGCGGCGCTGAAGGCGCTCGCCGACCAGGAGGCGCTGCCGCAGAAGAAGGTGGTCGAGGCGATCAAGAAATACGGCGTGGATCCGGAGAAACCGAATCCCGCCAAAGCCTGAACGGCGTGAATCGTGAATGGTGAATGGTGAATAGAAAAACTAGATTTCCGGTCACCGCGCGCCGGTCACCGGTCACGGATTTCGCATGAGCGTTATCGAGGTCAAGGTTCCCGACATTGGGGACTTCAAGAACATCCCGGTGATCGAGGTGCTGGTCAAGCCGGGCGACAGCGTCAGCAAGGAGGCTCCGCTCGTCTCGCTCGAGTCCGACAAGGCGACAATGGAAGTGCCCGCGCCAGCCGCCGGCGTGGTGAAGGAAATCAAGGTCAAGGTGGGAGACAAGGTTTCCGAAGGCTCGCTCGTGCTCCTGCTGGAATCTGCCGGCGACGGCGCGGCCGCTAAACCCGCGGCGCCGCAACCTGCGCCGCGAGCGGCGGCACAACCCGCCCCCGCGGCACTCGCACAACAACCGGCGGCGCCGCGTCCCGCGCCGGCTCCCGAAACCCCACCTGGTTCCCCTTTGACAAGGGGGGGGAGCGAAGCGGAGGGATTCGCGCAGGCGCACGCCAGCCCGTCGGTGCGGCGCTTCGCGCGCGAGCTGGGCGTGAATCTCGCCCGCGTCAAGGGCGCGGGTCCCAAGGAGCGGGTGCTCAGGGAGGACGTCCAGAACTACGTGAAGGCCGAGTTGACGCGCCCGCGCGGAGGCGAGGGTGGCACGGGACTCAACTTGCTGCCGCTGCCGCAGGTGGACTTCGCGAAATTCGGCTCCATCACGACGCGACCGCTGTCGCGCATCAGGAAGCTCTCGGGCGCGAACCTGCACCGCAACTGGGTCACCATCCCGCACGTCACGCAGAACGACCAGGCCGACATCACCGAGTTGGAGGAGTTCCGCAAGATCCAGACCGAGGAGGCGAAAAAGCAGGGCGTTCGCTTCACCATCCTGTGCTTTCTCCTGAAAGCAGTGGTGGTGGCGCTGAAGCAGCATCCCGAGTTCAACGCCTCGCTGTCGGCCGATGGCGAGAGCCTCGTGCTCAAGCAATACTTTCACGTCGGCATTGCGGTCGATACTCCCAACGGCCTGGTGGTGCCGGTGATCCGCGACGTGGACAAGAAGGGGCTGTTGGAGCTCGCGAAAGAGCTGGGCGAGGTGAGCGCGCGCATGCGAGGGGGCAAAATTTCGCCCACCGACCTGCAGGGCGGCTGCTTTTCGATTTCGAGCCTGGGCGGGCTCGGCGGCGCCCACTTCACGCCCATCATCAACGCGCCGGAGGTGGCCATCCTAGGCGTCGGCAAGTCGGCCATGCAGCCGGTCTGGAACGGGAAGGCGTTTGAGCCGCGGCTCATGCTGCCGCTGTCGGTATCCTACGATCACCGCGTGATCGACGGCGCGCAGGGCGCGCGCTTCGTCTCTTTCCTCAGCTCGGTCCTCACCGACATCCGCCGCCTTGTTTTATGACGCGAAAAGCCTTGACACTAAGGACACTAAGGACACGAAGGCTTCATCTTCCAAGACAATGCATCAAGAAGAGTATTCGCGTTCTTTCGACACTTTTTAGAGCCGCTTTTTCATTCGTTTCCCTTGGTGTCCATCCTCACCCCCGCCCCTCTCCCAAGCTGAGAGGGGAGGCTCGAGCTTGCCCTTCTCCTCTCGGGAGAAGGGGAAGGGATGAGGGATGGTGTCCTTTGTGGTTCAAGATTCTTTCCGGCTTGAGTGGCGCGCGTGAGTAGCTCCGCGCCCATCGGCGTTCTCGGCGGCACCTTCGACCCGATTCATTACGGGCACCTGCGCCTGGCGGAGGAACTCGGCGCAACGCTGCGCCTCGACGCGGTGCGCCTGGTGCCCAGCGGCACGCCGCCGCACCGGTCGGCGCCCATGGTCGCGGCCGAGCATCGCCTGGCAATGGCGCGGCTGGCAACGGCGGGCAATAACCGCTTCAAGGTGGACGAGCGCGAAATACGCCGCGCCGGCCCCGGCTATACCTACGACACCCTCAGCGAATTGCGTGCCGAGAGCGGCGCAGCGCAGCCCCTGGTGCTGATCGTCGGCGCCGACGCTTTTCTCGAGTTCGCGACCTGGCACCGCTGGCACGAAATCTTCGGGCTGGCGCACGTCGCGGTGGCCCACCGTCCCGGCTTCCCGGTCGAACGCTGGTCCGAGCGCATGCCGCAGCCGCTTGCGCGCGAGTATTCAGCGCGCCTCATGCAGCAACCGCTGGCGGTCCACCTCTCCCCGGCCGGCGGCATCGTCGTGGTGGCGTTCACGGCGCTCGATATTTCGGCGACGGCGATCCGCACCATGCTGAAAGCCGGCACGAGCCCCCGTTATTTGCTCCCCGACGCGGTCCTCGACTATATTCGAACGCACAAGCTGTATGGAAAATAAATGAGACTAGACAAGCTGGCGAAGACGGCGATGGCGGCGCTGGAGGACATCAAGGGGCGCGATATTGTGGTGCTGGACGTGAAGCGGATGACGGCGCTGTTCGACGCGATGATCATCGTCGGCGCCGACTCGAACCGGCACGGGCGGGCCCTGTCCAGAAACCTGCAGGAAAAAGTGAGGCAGTTCGGCGTGCGCGCCTACGGCGTCGAGGGCGAGCAGACGGGCGAATGGATACTGGTCGACCTCGGTTCCGTCATCGTCCATATCATGCAGCACGCCACCCGCAAGTACTACAACCTGGAAGAATTGTGGGCGGCACCTCCGCGCGCGCGGCGCCAGCGCGCGGGCAAGTCCGCTTAGAGTGAAGTTCCTCGTGGTAACGGTCGGTCACCGCATGCCGGACTGGGTGAACGCCGGTGTTGCCGAATATGCGAGGCGCATGCCGCGGGAAGCGCGCCTCGAGTTCGTTGCGCTCAAGCCCGCGCCGCGCGGCGGACCGGTGAAGAGCGTGCTCGCGGCGGAAGGCGGCCGCATCCGGGACGCGCTGCCCGCGGGCTGCGTCAAGGTCGCGCTCGACGAGCGCGGCACCCTGATTAATACGATGGAGCTGGCGCGGCGCATGGCGCGCTGGCGGGAGGCGGGCCGCGCCGTGGCCTTCATCATCGGCGGCGCCGACGGCCTGGACGAGAGCGTGAAGCGGGCCGCGGACTTCGCGTGGTCGCTGTCGCCTCTCACGCTGCCCCACGGGCTGGCGCGCGTGGCGCTCACCGAGCAGCTTTATCGCGCGGTGTCTATACTGCACAATCACCCCTATCACAGGGAGTAAGGCATTGGGCGTGAGGAGTAAGGCGTTAGGCGTCAGGCGGAAATGCACGACCGGGAAACTCGCCTCACCCCTTACGCCTCACGCCTAACGAATTTGAAATGAGCGTCAGCGACAAACGCATCTACCTTGCCTCGCGCAGCCCGCGCCGGCGCGACCTGTTGAAGCAGATCGGCGTGCCGTTCGAGCTGCTTTTGTTGCGCGAGGACCTGCGACGCGGGGTGGACGTGGACGAGACGCCGCTCGCCGAGGAATCCCCCGGGGTGTACGTGCTGAGGGTCGCATGCGCCAAGGCGGCAATGGCGGTGCGCCAGATTGCATATCGGGGGTTGCCGCAGAAGCCGGTGTTGTCCGCTGATACCACGGTGGTGTTCGACGGTCAGATTGTCGGCAAGCCGGACGACGTGGAGCACGCCGCGCGCATCCTGCGCACGCTGTCGGGCCGCGAGCACCAGGTGCTGACCGCGGTGGCGATCGCGCTGAGGGAGCAGATCGAGACGCAGATCTCCGTTTCGAGCGTATCGTTCCGCGAACTCAACGATGCCGACATCCGCCGCTACGTCGCCAGCGGCGAGCCGCTCGACAGGGCCGGCGCCTACGCCATCCAGGGCCGGGCCGGCGCGTTCGTGACGCGGATCTCCGGCAGCTACTCCGGCATCATGGGGCTGCCGCTCGCGGAGACGGTGGAGTTGCTGCAGAAGTTCGACATCCCGATGTGGTAGAGGGCGCCGGCGTATGGCCCTGACCGAGGAAATCCTGGTCAACGTGACCCCGCAGGAGACGCGGGTCGCCGTGATCGAGCAGGGCGTGACGCAGGAGGTGTACGTCGAACGCGCCGCTTCCCACGGGCTGGTCGGCAACATCGCCCTGGGGCGCGTCGTGCGCGTGCTGCCGGGAATGCAGTCGGCGTTCATCGACATCGGCGGCGAGCGTACGGCGTTCCTGCACGTGGCCGACATCTGGGGCAACCGCCAGAACGGCGACTCCGCGAAGCCGATCGAGCGCTTGCTGTCCGAGGGGCAGCCCCTGATGGTGCAGGTGGTCAAGGACCCGATCGGCACCAAGGGCGCGCGGCTCTCCACCCAGATTTCCATGGCCGGTCGCCACCTGGTGTACCTGCCCCAGGAATCGCACATCGGCATCTCCCAGCGCATCGAGGACGAAGAGGAGCGGACGCACCTGCGCGAGAAGCTGCGGCAGCTGCTGCCGCCGGAAGAGGTGGGCGGCTATATCATCCGCACCGTGGCGGAGACTGCTTCCGACCGCGAGCTGAAATCCGACGTCGATTATCTGCGCCGGTTGTGGGGCGGCATCCAGGACGCGGCCGTTCTTGCTGCTCCGCCCGCGACGCTCTACCGCGACTTGAATCTCAGCCTGCGCGTGTTGCGCGATTTCGTGCACGAGGAAACCTCCCGCATCCTGGTGGACTCGCGCGAGACCGCCCGGAAAATGCTCGAGTTCGGGCAGGACTTCATGCCCAACGCGGCCGAGCGCATCGAGCACTACAGCGGCGAGCGCCCGCTGTTCGATCGCTACGGGGTCGAGGACGAGATTGAAAAGGCGCTCGCGCGGCGCGTGGATCTCAAGTCGGGCGGTTACATCGTCATCGACCAGACCGAAGCGCTTACCACCGTGGACGTGAACACCGGCGGCTTCATCAGCGGTCGCAGTTTCGACGACACCATCTTCAAGACCAATCTCGAGGCGGCGCAGGTGATCGCGCGGCAGCTGCGGCTGCGCAATCTCGGCGGCATCATCATCATCGACTTCATCGACATGGGCACGGAGGAACACCAGAACGCGGTGCTCAACGAGTTCCGCAAGGCGCTCGCCCGCGACCGCACCCACATGACGGTGAACGGCTTCACCCAGCTCGGGCTGGTGGAAATGACGCGCAAGCGCACTCGCGAGTCGCTCGCTCACGTCCTGTGCGAGCCGTGCCCGGTGTGCGAGGGCCGCGCCCGGCTGAAGACGGCGCAGACCGTATGCTATGCCATCCTGCGCGAGCTCGAGCGCGAGGCGCGTCAATTCAGCGCGCGCGAGTACCGCATCCTCGCGTCGCAGCCGGTGATCGACCTGTTTCTCGACGAGGAATCGCAGTCGCTCGCCGTGTTGTCCGACCTGGTCGGCAAGCCGGTGTCGCTGCAGGTCGAGCCGCTCTACCATCAGGAGCAGTACGACATCATCCTCATGTAGACGGCGTGATTCACGCTTTTCCCGGGCTAGAACAGGCGCGGGACCGTCACTTCCATCCAGGCGACCGGCAGCATCAGCAGCAACTGGATGACCACCAGCGCGAACAGCGGCGACAGGTCGACGTTGCCGAGCGGCGGTATCCGCCGCTGGAATACGCGCAGGAGCGGGCGCGTCATTCCGTTCAGCAGCGGCATCACCGGGCTGTAGGGGCTGACCCAGGACAGCACCACCTGCATGATCACCGCCGCCATCACGATGTAGAGGCCGGTCTTCACGAGCAGCACCAGCGCCAACAGCGCGGCCGAGGCGAGCGCCGGTCCGGCGTTCTGCGCCAGAGCGTAACCCTGGACCTGCAGCACGATCAGGAGCTCGACGAACTGCACCAGCCATGCCAGCACCAGCGTCGCCAGATCGAGCCCCCACAGGCCCGGAACGAGACGCCGGGCCGGGCGCACCATGAAGTCGGTCAGCGCGTGCAGAAAATCCGAGAGCGGATTGCGATGGGGCGCGCGCACCCACTGCAGGTAGAAGCGCAGCAGCAGCGCCACGACGAACAGGCCGCATACGGTCTGGACCAGAAAAATCAGCGCGCCGGACAGCACGTGTCAACCCCAGAATTAGCCGCCGATGAACGCCGATAGACGCCGATAAAATCAGAAAAAAGAGCTACGAATCTTACGGAGACAAACAAATTACATGCGGCGCTCGAAAATGCTGCGTTTTCCGCGCTAAAAAGTGTAAGGGCCACTTCGCTTCGTCCTTATCGGCGTTCATCGGCGTTCATCGGCGTTCACCGGCGGCTCAATATTCAGTCTTTACCCAGCTCGTCGCCCAGCTCGCGCGAGCGCCCGGCGGCCGCCTTCACGGCGCGCACGATGGCTTCCTTCACGCGGTCCGCTTCCATGGAGGCGAGCGCGCGCTCGGTGGTGCCGCCCTTGGAAGTGACACGGCCGCGCAGCGTTTCCGGCGGCTCCGTGGCCTGCACCGCAAGCTTGATCGCACCGGCGAAGGTGTCGAGCGCGAGCGTGTGCGCGGCGACCGCGCTGAGGCCCAGCTCGCGCGCGGCGCGTTCCAGCGCCTCGATGAAGTAGAAGACGTAAGCGGGGCCGCTGCCGGAGACGGCGGTGACGGCGTCAAGGTCGTCCTCGCGCTCGAGCCAGAGCGTGGTACCCACCGCGCCGAGGATTCTTTCCGTGGCCGCGCGCTCGTCAGCCGTCACCACGCGCCCGGCGTAGAGGCCGGAGACGCCGGCCAGTGCGAGCGCTGGCATATTAGGCATGACCCGCACGATGCGCTGGTAGCCGCCCAGCCAACGCGAGAGGTCCCTCACGCGGATGCCCGCGGCGATGGTAATCACGAGCTGGGAGGCGAGCAGGGGTTTCAATGCGCGCGCTGCCTCGCGCATCTGCTGCGGCTTGATCGCGAGCACGATGCAATCACTCCTGGCCGCGCGGGCATCGAGGTCGGCCTGGGTCGTCACCTTGAGATCGCGCCGCAGGCGGTCGCGCGCCGCGGCGGCTACATCCACCACCCGTATCGCCTTGCGCGGCCAGCGCTTGCGGATGAGCCCGCCGATCATGGCGCTCGCCATGTTGCCGCCGCCGATGAATGTAATATTCATGTAGTTACCGCAGAGACGCTGAGACGCAGAGGGAGCATAACAATAATGGGGGTGAACAGACGAATATTGTTTCTCCTCCGCGCCTCTGCGCCTCCGCGGTTCAGGTCTTCTGCCGCTGGCCGAAGATCGCGGTGCCGACGCGCACCAGCGTCGCGCCCTCGGCGATCGCCGCTTCGAGATCGTCCGACATGCCCATCGAGAGCGTGTCGAGCGCGTGGCCGCGCGCGGCGAGCTGGTCCTTCAACTCTCGCAGCAGCGCGAAACGCCGGCACTGTAGCGCCCTGTCGAAGGTCGGTTCCGGTATCGCCATCAGGCCGCGCAGCCGGAGGCGCGGCAGCCGCGCAATGGCGTCAGCGAGCTGGACTTCGGCGCCCGGCTTGACCCCGCTCCTGGCAGCCTCGCCGCTGACGTTGACCTGGATGCAGACGTCGAGCGGCGGCAGGCCCGCGGGGCGCGCCGCATTCAGCCGCTGCGCGATTTTCTCCCGCTCCACGCTGTGCACCCACTGAAAATGCGTGGCAATCAGGCTGGTCTTGTTGCTCTGGATCGGTCCGATGAAGTGCCACTCCAGAGGCGACAAATACGCGAGTTGCGTGATTTTCCCCACGGCTTCCTGGGCGTAATTCTCGCCAAAAGCCCGCTGACCCGCCGCATGGGCTTGCGCAATGTGCTCCGCCGCGAAGGTCTTGCTGACCGCCACCAGCGCTATGGCGCCGGCCTGCCGCCCGGCGGCTTGCGCCGCACGCTCGATTCGCGCCCGGACTGCTTGCAAGTTGGAGGCAATTGTGGCCATAATTTCCGCATCGCGCCGGGGTGGTGTGAGCAGTGTAAAATCAGGATGTTAACCCGGTTTATTAACTCTATTTCCGGCGCTGGACCGGATCACGGAGCATTATAAATGGACATCTCCGAACTGCTGGCATTCGTCGTCAAGAACAAAGCCTCCGACCTGCACCTGTCCTCCGGTCTGCCGCCGATGATCCGCGTGCACGGCGACGTGCGGCGCATCAACCTGCCCGCCATGGAACACAAGGACGTGCACGCCATGGTGTACGACATCATGAGCGACGGTCAGCGCAAGTTCTACGAGGAAAACCTCGAATGCGACTTCTCGTTCGCCATCCCCAACCTCGCGCGCTTCCGGGTGAATGCCTTCGTGCAGCAGCGCGGCGCCGGGGCGGTGTTCCGGACCATTCCGTCGAAGGTGCTCTCGCTCGAGGACCTGAAGGCGCCGAAGATCTTCCAGGACATCTCCGACAATCCGCGCGGCCTGGTGCTGGTGACCGGACCCACCGGTTCCGGCAAGTCCACCACGCTCGCGGCCATGGTCAATTACATCAACGAGAACGAGCACGGCCATATTCTCACGGTCGAGGACCCGATCGAATTCGTGCACGAGGCGAAGAAGTGCCTGATCAATCAGCGCGAGGTCGGTCCGCACACGCTGTCCTTCGCCAACGCGCTGCGCAGCGCATTGCGGGAGGACCCGGACGTGATCCTGGTCGGCGAGATGCGCGACCTGGAAACCATCCGGCTGGCGATGACCGCCGCCGAGACCGGCCACCTGGTGTTCGGCACCCTGCATACCAGCTCTGCCGCCAAGACCATCGACCGCATCATCGACGTGTTCCCGGGGGAGGAAAAGGAAATGGTGCGCTCGATGCTGTCGGAGTCGCTGCGCGCGGTCATCTCGCAGACGCTGTGCAAGACCAAGGACGGCGCGGGCCGCGCCGCCGCGCACGAGGTCATGATCGGCACGCCGGCGATCCGCAACCTCATTCGCGAGGCCAAGGTGGCGCAGATGTACTCGGCAATCCAGACCGGGCAGGGATTCGGCATGCAGACGCTCGACCAGAACCTGCTGGACCTGGTGAAGCGCAACATCGTGACAGTGGAAGAGGCGCGCAACAAGGCGGCCAACAAGGACAACTTCAAGTAGGCCCGCGGCGCGACGCAACTTAAGGCAGGAGCTGAATATGGAACGAGACCAGGCAGTCAAGTTCATGCACGATTTGCTGAGGGCGATGGTGTCGAAGAAGGCGTCCGATCTCTTCATCACCGCCGGCTTTCCCCCCGCGATCAAGCTCGACGGCAAGATGACGCCGGTCGCCAACCAGCCGCTGACGCCGCAGCACACGACGGAGCTCGCCCGCGCCATGATGAACGACAAGCAGGCGCAGGAGTTCGAGGCCACCAAGGAGTGCAACTTCGCGATCAGCCCTGGCGGCATCGGCCGCTTTCGCGTCAATGCTTTCGTGCAGCAGGCGCGCATCGGCATGGTGCTGCGGACCATCACCACCACCATCCCGAGATTCGAGGACCTCAAGCTGCCGGCGGTGCTGAAGGACATCGTGATGACCAAGCGCGGCTTGATCCTCATGGTGGGCGGCACCGGCTGCGGCAAGTCCACCTCGCTGGCGGCGATGGTCGGTTACCGCAACGAGAACAGCTACGGCCACATCATCACCATCGAGGACCCGATCGAGTTCACCCACGAACACAAGAACTGCGTGGTGACCCAGCGCGAGGTGGGCGTGGACACGGACAACTGGTTCGCCGCGCTGAAGAACACGCTGCGCCAGGCGCCGGACGTAATCTTGATCGGCGAGATCCGCGATCGCGAGACCATGGACTACGCGATCGCCTTCTCCGAGACCGGGCACCTGTGCATGGCGACGCTCCACGCCAATAGCGCGAACCAGGCGCTCGACCGCATCATCAACTTCTTCCCGCAGGACCGCCGCAGCCAGCTGCTGATGGACCTGTCGCTCAACATCCGCGCGTTGGTGTCGCAGCGGCTGATCCCGAAGAAGGACGGCAAGGGGCGGGCGGCGGCGGTCGAGATCATGCTGAACTCCCCGCTCATCCAGGACCTGATCTTCAAGGGCGAGGTGCACGAGATCAAGGAGATCATGAAAAAATCGCGCGAGCTCGGCATGCAGACTTTCGACCAGCACCTGTTCGA
>CAZCGD010000298.1:0-11796 GCA_964498105.1 uncultured Streptomycetaceae bacterium | reverse complement strand
ATGATGGGCGCCATGATGGCGGTGCTGATCGTGAGCGCGGTGGCGAAATCGCGGTCGTAGCCCTTGCGCTCCATCTGCGGGATGAGGAACGTGCCGAGCGCCGAGACGTCCGCCACCGCCGAGCCCGAGATCCCGCCAAACAGCATGCTGTCGCCGATATTCACGTAGGCGAGGCCGCCGCGGAATCGACCGACGAGCGCGGTGGCCAGATCGATGATGGCGCGCGCCACGCCGCCGCGCGCGGCGAGATTGCCCGCGAGAATGAACAGCGGCGCGGAGAGCAGGAGATATGAATCCGACAGCAGGCCGACGAAGCGCGCCGGAATGATGATCGGATTGAGCGCCGGATACAGCAGCGCGGCCCCCAACGCGCCAACGCCCAGGGCGATGCCAATGGGCGTGCCGATGAGGACGAAGAGGACGAAAATGATCAGTAGTGTCTCGGCCACAGATCGCGCAACGCGTAGAAGAGGACGCGTGCCATGGGCAGGATGATGAGGGCGGCGCCCACCGGCACGGCGGCGTAGACATAGCCGAGCGGCAGTCCGAGACCCGCGCTGGTCTGCAAATGCGCGTTCGGGACGAGGATGAAGCTCAGCTTGATGAAATAGACGAACAGCCCGATTCCCGCCGCATTCGCGACGATGATCGCGATGGCGCGCCCGCGCCGGCCGAAGCGGTCACGAAAATAACCGAGGAGCGTGTGCTCTCCACGATGCATCGCCGCCGCCGCGCCGAGCATCACCAGCCACACGAAGAGATAGCGCGGCACCTCGTCGAGGCCGTCGATCCCCCGGCCGACGTAGCGCAGCATCACCTGGAGAAACACCGCGCCAGCCATGATCGCGAGGATCAGGCCGGCGAGGTAGCCGAGCCCATCGTAGAAGCGGCCCCAGATCCCTCCCGCGGGCGCCCGGTCCGCGGGGTGACCTTCAACGCCGGAAGCCATTCGGCTACTTCACGCCAAGGATGAAGTCCACCATCTTGCGGGCGTCCTTGCCCGCCGGCGTGGCATAGAACTCTTCGTACACGCTCAGCGTGGCTTGCCGGAACGGCGTGGCGTCCGGCTTCGTGATCGCCACGCCCTTGGCGCGCACTTGCTCCTGGATCGACTGGTCTTCGTCGAGGATGAACTTGCGATTGAACTGCCGTGCCTGCTCCCAGGCATCGCTGACGGCTTTCTGGCCGGCGGCGTCCAGTTTCTGGTAAGAGCTCTTCGACATGACCAGCGCGACGCACTGGTGCGTATGCCGGACGTCGGCGACGTTCTTGACGATATCGTAGAACTTGTTGTGATAGAAGGTATTGACTCCGCCTTCGGCGAAGTCGATCACCCCGGTTTGAAGCGACGTCGCCACTTCCGGGAACGCGATCGGTGTGGAGATCATGCCGAGCGCCTTGAAAGTCGCGACCAGGATCTTGTCTTCCTGCACCCGCACCTTCTTGCCTTTCACGTCGGCGAGCCCGTTGATCGGGAAATGACCGTAGATCCCGCGGTAGCCCGCGGCGATGAAGCCCACGAGCTTCAATCCGCGCCGGTCGAGCACGGCGTCGTAGTACTTCTGCAGGGTATCGCCGTCGTCGAGCGCCTTGAAGACATGGTCGTAGTCGCGAAAAATGTACGGCAACTGGAACACCGACATCTCCGGCACCAGCGTCGACAGCGGCGCCGTCGTGATCGGCCCGAAATCGACCGCCCCTAGCTGTATCTGCTGCGCGACCTCGCGCTCCCCGCCCAGCGCTCCGGAATGATGGTGGACTGCCTTCAGCCTGCCGCCGGACAGCTCGGCCAGCTTGTTGACAAACTCCTGGGCAGCGAGCGACGTTCCGTGTTTGGGCGGATTGACGTTGCCCATCGTCAGCTCCCTGCCCTGAGCGTGCGCGGCATCGACGCCGAACACACTTAGCCAAACGGCCGCGAGAGCGATCAGGCCGCTCACTGTATTCCCGAAGCGCTGCGTCATGGGTTGTCCTCCCTGGGTGGTTGGCCGGTATTTCGATGCCGGCTCGAGGGCATTCTAGTCCACGGCGAGCGACAATGCGACGGCCGCCGGACAACGCCATTACCTGGAGCCTGGGCCTGCCGCTGCCGCCTGGGCTGTTCTTTCCTCGGTGGTCGTGCGCCGAAGGTCGCGTCGCTGCGACAAATCGAAGCGGCGCCCGCGGTGCAGCACGCAGCGATTGTCCCACATCACCAGGTCGCCAGACCGCCATTCGTGCCGGTGGACGAACTCGCGCTGCGTCGCGTGCTCGATCAGGTCCGCGAGGAACATCCGGCCCTCGGGCACTGTCATTCCGCGGATTTCGGTGCAATGCGCGCCGACGAACAGCACCTTGCGCTTCGACCCCGGATGGACGCGCACCAGCGGCCAGTCCACCGGGGGGAAAACCTTCTGCTGTTCCGCGGTGTAGCGGACGTCTCCCAGCAGGGCCCTCGAATGAAAGGCGGAGTGACGCGCCACGAGGCCCTCGATCTCCCGCTTGATCTTCCCGGGCAGCGCATTGTAGGCGGCGCGCAGATCGGCGAACTCGGTCTCGCCGCCCTCCGCCGGCACCGCGACCGCCGACAGCATCGAATAGGCAATCGGGGCATCCTGAAACGAGCTGTCGCTGTGCCAGAGCTGGTTCGCGATGGTGCCGATGAGCTTCGCGTCGTCGCGTGCGACGACCTCCCCGTCCCGCGCGACGTTCGAGATATCAATGAGCTCATCGTACTTGAACCGGGTGGCTGCGCCGGTCGCCTTGCGCAACCCCGCATTCAGCGGCCCGAAGCTGCCCGAGAACGCGACCTGCTCGCCCTCGCTCAGCGGCTGGTCGCGGAATACCAGCACCGCGTAGCGATCCATCGCTTCCTCGATCGCCCGGACCGCCGCCGGATCGAGCGGCTTACTCAGATCGACGCCACTCGCTTCGGCGGCGAACAGCGGCCCCAGGGGCTTCAGCTTAAACGATGTCGCGGGTCTTGCTTTGCGTTTCATAAAAGGGGACGCACACCTTTTCCAATCAGAGTTTACCGCTCCCGCCCGGCCCCCATCCAGTTCCCGCGGAATTGGCCGATTAGCCAGTTCCGCGCTGTAGATTTTCCCTCGCCTCTCGGGACAGGGGCAAGGGGGCGAGACCGGGAATTCGCGGGCCATGGCCTGGGCCGGACGAGCGGCACCGGCTTGCAAGCTGGCGCACGCCCTGTAAGGGACGGTCGAGCGGCGCAAAGCATTTTCGCGGAGTTCGTCAGGCGACTTTCTCGACCTATTTCATTCCTACCCCCCGCCAAACTTGCCAAAGCGAACTGGCGGCTATACTTTCCACAAAATGGCCCGTGGCCGGATGTAATATCGCTTGCAGACCGGGAGGCGTAAATGAGTACCATCGGTTTTCTCAAACGGATCGGCACAGCGGCGGCGCTCTCGCTCATTGCTGGAGGCGGCGCTGCATTGGCGCAACCGGCGAAAAAAGACGCCGCTAGCAGCTACCCTGTCCGTCCAATCCGGTTAGTGGTTCCAGTCCCGCCTGGTGGCAGCAGCGACGGCGCGGCACGCATCATCGGGCAAAAGCTCACCGAGAGCTGGGGCCAGCAAGTCATTGTCGACAATCGCGCCGGTGCGGCCGAAATCATCGGGACGGAGATCGTCGTCAAGGCGAATTCCGACGGATATACGCTGGTGCTCGCTTCTCTTCGCTACTCGGTCAATCCCAGCCTGCTCACGCTCCCCTACGATCCGATCCGGGACCTCGACCCGATCACGATGACGGCCGCGGTCGGCAACGTTCTGGTGGTGAACGCAAAGACGCCGGTGAAGTCCGTCAAGGAGCTAATCGCGCTCGCGAAGCAGAAGCCGGGCGAGCTCACTTTTGCCTCTTCCGGCGTGGGCGGCGCGCCGCATCTTATCGGCGAGTTCTTCGCGTTGCAGACCAGCATCAAGCTGACGCACATCGCCTACAAGGGCGGCGGACCAGCGATAGCCGATTTGCTTGGCGGCAACGTGTTCATGAGCTTCGCGTCTATGACTTCTTCGCTGCCGTTCATCAAGGCCGGCCGCCTGCGGCCGTTCGCGGTATCGTCAAAAGAACGCTCTGCACAATTGCCCGACGTCCCGACGATGATCGAGGCCGGAGTGCCAAATCTCGAGGTGCGCGACTGGCAGGGCATACTCGCGCCCCAGGGCACGCCAAAGGTCGTCGTCGACAAGCTCGCGGCTGAGATTACTCGCATCCTCAAGCAGCCCGATACCCAGGCGCGCTTCGCCGCGCTGGGCATGGACGTCATCGCCAGCACCCCCGAACAGTTTCGGAAGGCGATCGCTTCCGAGATACAGCGGTGGGCAAAGGTAGTCAGGGACGCTAATATCAAGGCTCAGTGAGCGCGGCCTGCCAGACAACACGAATATTTGCCGTAGGAGGCGCAGCATGAACCTAAAGCAGCGTACCGCCTGTCTTGCAGCTCCGGTTGTTGCTCTGGCCGTTTCAGCAGCAGCGCATGCTCAGCCCGCATACCCTGCCAAACCGATACTCGTGATAGTGCCGCTTGCCGCGGCGAGCGCATCGGATGTGGCGGTCCGCACGCTGACAGAACGGCTCTCGACGGCGCTGAAACAGCAGATAGTGGTCGAGAACCAACCGGGTGCAGCGGGGCGCATCGGGACGGAGCGGGCAGCCAAAGCCGCCCCCGACGGCTACACCCTGACAGCTCTCAACAGCAGCATCATGACGACGCTACCGCATGTCTACGAAAAAATAGCCTACGACTCGTTCCAGAGCTTTGTCCCCATTACCATGTTGGTGACCATTCCAACGGTGCTCATCGTGCATCCCAGTTTACCGGTGAGATCAGTCAAGGAGCTGGTGGCGTTCGCCAAGGCGCGGCCTGACCAGTTGCTGTTCTCCTCGGGCGGCGTCGGAAGTCCACAGCATCTTGCCATGGAAATGTTCAAGACCACGGTGAGAGTCGGTCTTACGCATGTGCCGTACAAGGGTGCAGTACCGGCCACGACCGACCTCATCGGCGGCCACGTGCAGGTCATGTTTAATGGACTATCGTTTCCGCTGCCTTACGTCAGATCGGGTAGGCTGCGCGCGCTCGCCATGACGGGAACGAAACGGACCCAGCTCCTGCCGGACATCCCGACCATGGAGGAGGCGGGCATTGCCGGATACGTATATGAGCAATGGCTCGGATTATTTGCGCCGGCGCGGACACCGCCTGAGATCATAAGCCGCCTAAACACAGAATCGGTCAAGATCCTCAGCTCACAGGATGTGCGCGACAAACTGCTGCAGCAGGCTTTGGAACCTCAAGGTGGCAAACCGGAGGATGTAACCAACATTCTGCGCGGCGATTTCCCGCGCATGGGAAAGATCATCAAGCAGGTCGGGATCAAACCAGAGTAAGAGCGCTGGCTTCGACCGGTTCGCTATCGAACATCGCTTCTGTGGATGCCGGCCAGTTGCTCCATCACGGCGCAGACCGCCGCCATGTCCAGCTTGGCGTAGCCATGGCCCATGGCGGCGTTATATAACTGGGCAGATGCTGAAAAGAGCGGGACCGGACACTTGAGGTCATGCGCGAAGCGGCCTATGACGAGCATGTCTTTCTGCCAAAGATCGAGCTTTGACGCCACGTCTTTATCGTACTCGCCCGCCACCATCATCGGTCCTCGCACTTCGAACATCCGCGAGCTACCCGCGCCGATTCGAATCATCTCGTAAACCGTCCGCAGATCCAGTCCGGCGCGCTGCGCGAGTACCATCGCTTCGGCGGCGGCAACGTTATGTATGGCAACGAGGAGATTGGCGATGTACTTCATCTTGCTGCCGTTGCCGAACTCGCCCACGTAATGGCTTGCCCGCGCAAACCCGGCAAATACCAATCGGCACTGGGCGTAATGGCTTTCCTCGCCGCTCCCGTAAACAACCAGATCCTTGGTCTTCGCCTGTGAACCTGTGCCGCTGATGGTGCAATCCAACATATCCATTGCGGCGGCCGCAAGCGCTGTCCGGCATCGCTGCTTGTCGGCGATATCAAACGTTCCGCAGTCGGCCACGATGAGCCGCCGGTTACCTGCGGCAATGAATCCATTCTCCGCCGTCAGAACCTCATGCAGGATCGCGACGCTGGGAAGCACCGTGACTACGATGTCCGCCTGCTCCGCCACCTGCCGCGGCGAGTTGGCCCCGACGCCTCCTGAGCCGGCCAGTACCCGGGTCTTCGCCACCTCGATGTCGTAGCCAATAACCTTGAAACCGGCCTTGACGAGGTTCTCGGACATGGCAGAGCCCATGATCCCGAGACCGACAATCCCGACGGTGAGATTCAATCGATTTCCTTGCCCGTTGGTAGTGCTATCGTCTGCGAATCGCGAGCCGCAGCCCTGCCTACATCTCGTCCATTTCCTTGTGCGTGGCGGCAAGGGCCGCCTCCAGCGCAGCGACGTCCTGAGGCGTCCACTCCCGCGTGGAAGGGTTGTAGTGAACCGAAATCCAGCCCACCATCTTGTCTCCGCGCACTATGGGCGCCATCATCTGCGCCTTCGTGCCGTAGATCTGCATCAGTTCCCTGGGAGGCTGCGGGTCCGCATTGGCACAATCGTTCTGCACAAGAATCTTCCGGCGCTGCTCCAGATACCCGGCGGTCTGGGACTTGCGCTGCTGCAGCGAAGTCTCTGCCGCGATCGACTTTATACCGGGCGCCAAGTCCTCGGCCACTACGCCGTTCACATGAAACCCCCGCTGCGCGTCATCGAGACGCAACGTCGTCCGGCTTGCGTTTGTCTTTACGCGCAGTTCGGTGATCACGGTATTGAACCGGGCAACGAGGTCGCCGGTGCTGATCATAGCTTTCCCCTCTCGAGTCAGTCGGAATTCGGGTATTGTGGCGCAGGGAGCACGTTTATATTGGGTCTGACCCCATGTATCGCTGCTCAATCGACGCGGATGCCGGCCGCCTTGATGACTTTTGCCCACTTCTCGATTTCCGCAGCGAGGATCGCGCCGAGTTCTTCGGGCGTGCTGCCGCCCGCCACGACTCCCTGTGCGGCGAAGCGTTCGCGTACATCGCTCGAGTCGAGGACCTTGCGCACTTCCGTGTTGAGCCGCGCGATGATGTCCTTGGGCGTCCTGGCCGGCACGAACAATCCAGCAACAGGCGTCACTTCGAAGCCCGGATAGCCTGATTCGGCAATGGTCGGGACGTCAGGTAACAACGACATGCGTTGCAAGCTGGTCACCCCAAGCGCCCTCATGCGCCCGGTGTTTATCTGTCCCAGGGCAGCGAGGACGGTCATGACGCCGAGCGCCGTTTCGCCAGAGACCACGGCAACTATCGCCGGAGGGCCACCCTTGTAGGGAACGTGTGTGAGGTCGATCCCGGCGCGCTGCCTGAACAGTTCGCTGCTAAGGTGCGACCCTGATCCCGCGCCACCGGCGGAGGCGTAATCGAGCTGGCCGGGTCTGGCTTTCGCCAGCGCAACCAGTTCCTTGACCGATTTAACGGGCAAGGATGGATGCACTACCAGCACATACGCGCCGGCACCAACCCGCGTGACTGGCGCGAAATCCCTGATGGCGTCATACGGGAGCTTCGAATATAAGCTTCGGCTTGGCCCCAGGGCGACGGTGGTGCCCATGAACAACGTATACCCGTCGGGTGGCGATTTTGCGGCGACCTCCGCGCCGATATTGCCGGCCAAGCCGGGCCGGTTTTCGACCACGACCGGTTGCCCAACACTCTCCGAGACCTTGGGCGCGATAATGCGCGCGAGGACATCTCCTTGGCCCCCCGGGGGATAGGGGTCGATGATACGCAGCGGCCGGTTCGGGTACGTCTGTCCGTGCGCACCGGATGCGGCAATGGCGAACAGGCACGCCAATGCAGCTACAGATATTTTCGGAACCATGCGGCTGTCTCCTCATAGACGATGTTGCTCATCTCGGGATTGCGGAACTCATAGCTGTCGTAGTGGCCCGCCCGCGGCAGCTTCACCAGCTTCTTGGGTTCACCGCACTTCGCGTAGCACGACAGCTGCTCCTCCGGCGGTGAGAGGGTGTCGCGCTCAGCGTAGATCATGAGCACTGGCCGCGGACTGATCTTGTCCACCACCCACTCCGGCCGGTAACGAAACGCCGCTTCGGCACTTTCCAGGTCCATGTCTTCGTTTGGTAACGTGCCACCCTGCTGCTGCCGCAGCATCTCGCGCTGGCGGATCGCGTCGGGGTCCCGGATCATGATGTCGCCCCTTTGCACGATGGTCGGCTTTCCGGATCGGACCCGCCGCCGCGCGTCCTCCATCACCCGATCCTTGAACTCCAGCCATTCCCATGGGCGGCGCACGAGCCGCATCCAGCGCTCGCCGTTGGTTACAGCGGTGCTCGCGACCAGGCATTTCACCCGCTCGTCGTGAGCTGTCACCCAGATGCCATGCGCACCGCCGAAGCTGGTCCCATAAACCCCGAGCCGCTCAGGGTCGATGCCTTGCACGGTTTGCATGTAGCTTAGCGCATCGCAGGCGTCCTGGGCCTGCTCCAAGGGGCGATGACGGCCGCGCTGCCCCTCGCTTTTCCCAAAGCCACGGTAATCAAAGGCGAAAACGAACCACCCGGCTGCGCACAGGCGCCTCATCATATGGATGCAGTCGAAATGCGGATTGCCGGCATAGCCGGCCAGCATCAGGATGCCAGGGCGCAGCGGGCTGCCAGATTTCCAATCGTCGGGAGCGTGGAGATATCCGGTGATACGCAAGCCGTCGCTGTAATAAAAGAACTCCGAGGTAGCCATGAACCCTTCACCACAGTTGATCGGGATCACCACCCGGCCGCGGCGCTTCGGGTGCCGATAAAAGTTGAGGATAGGAAAATCGCTTTTATTATGCTACGCAACCTCTGTAATATCATCAAGATCTAGAATTAACCGGCAAGGACAACACTAACCCCCACTTATCTACCAACTGCACTTTGAAGTTGAAACCGCGAAAGTCAACTTAGGACAGCTCACTTGAAAACAGTGCAATACCTATCCTCGCCTTCTTGTCTATGCCTGCTTGCGGGGCTCGCACTTAGGGGACAGACCACTAAGAAGCTTTTCGAACTAGATCAGACCTCGTCAAGCCTTAGTGGTCTGTCCCCTAAAATAAGGTTGCTTGGTGAGAGGAGATATTCCAGCACGCTCCGCGTGCCGAGATGGATCTCGGCGTTAACCTGCATGCCGGGATGAGACGCCAAATAAAGAGGCTACTTCGCGCCGCTGCCCCTCAAGTCGTGCAAACCGTGCGTGTATCATAGCAGCCGGGCGTTCCGCCTCATCCACCGGAGAGACCCATGCTTACACAGCGTCTGGCAGAGTTTGTCATCGACACTCGCGCTTCCGACTTGCCGCAGGACGTCATGGACGCTTCTCGCGATGCCCTCATCGATTCGCTCGGCGTGGCGCTGGTGGGCGGACTCGACGAGGTCGGCGAGATCGCGCTGCGCTACGTTCGCGGCCTCGGCGCAAACCGGGAGGCCACCGTTTGGGGCACGCACGTCGCCACGTCGATGGCCGATGCGGCCTTTGTCAACGGCATTTTCGGGCATGCGCTTGATTTCGACGACGTTCATGCCAGCGTGCACGGACACCCGAGCACGACGATGATCCCGGCCGCGCTCGCCGCGGGCGAGGTAGTTGGCGCTTCGGGGGAGGCTGTACTCGCGGCCTATGCCGTCGGCCTGGAAGTGGGCGGCAAGCTCGGCATCGCGCTCGGCAATGGACACTATCAGCGCGGCTGGCACAGCACCGCGACGACCGGGGTGTTCGCTTCGACCGCGGTTGCGGCACGCCTCCTGGGACTTAACGTCGGGCAGCTGAGAAACGCGTTCGGACTGGCCGCGTCGCAGGCCGCGGGACTGTTGCGCAATTTCGGCACGATGACCAAGCCATTCCACGCCGGCCACGCCGCGCGTTGTGCCGTTCAGTCCGTGTTGCTTGCCCGGGCGGGATTCACCGCGGACACCTCGATCTTCGACGGCAAGAACAGCTTCCTCGGTACCTATTGCGAAAAGGACGGACAGGCGCTGGAACCTCTCCTCGATCGGCTTGGAAAACCCTGGGAGGCGATCGCGCCCGGCATCAGCTACAAACGCTGGCCCTGCTGTTACTGCAATCATCGCCCGGTGGGCGTGCTGCTGCAGATGATTAAGGAGCACGGCATCCGCGCCGATCAGGTGCAGGCGATCGACATCGGTTTTCCGCCAGGCACCGACACTGCGTTGATCCATACCAATCCACAAACCGGTCTCGAAGGAAAGTTCAGCATCGAGTACGTGGCCGCGGCGACCGTGCTCGACGGCAAAGTCGGGATCGATACGTTTACCGACGTCATGGTGCAACGTCCCGAGCTGCGGGCGCTGCTGAAGAAGGTGCGGCGTTACCGGATCGAGGACAGCAAGATGTACTCGGGCGCAGTCGGATACAACGACGTGACGGTGCGCACGACCCGGGGTGAATACAAAAGCCGCGAGAACCGGGCGCCCGGATCCCCGGACTGGCCGATGACCGAGTCGGAGCGCGATGGCAAGTTTCTTGATTGCGCCGGGCGCGTGCTGGGCGCGGTCGGCGCGAGGCGCGTGCTTGACCTGGCGATCCGCGCTCGCTCTCTTGGCAACGTGGCGGACCTGGCGCGGGCGATGGTGCCGGCTCAGGCGCGCGCGGGGACGCAGCACAGTGCTCCGACCGGCGTTCTGGCGAAATGATGAGCATTGAACAGTAGAACTGGTCCCCGATTTTCCGTGCCGTAAAAAAAGCCCGCATCAGCGGGCTTTTTGATTGGTGCCGGTCCGGCGTTATTCGAGCTTCACGTTGGCGGCCTTCACCACCTTTGCCCACTTGTCGATTTCGCTCTTCAGCCAGTTGCCGAGCTGCTCCGGCGTCATGGTGTACACATCGGTGCCCAGCTTGGCGAGGTTCGCCTTCATTTCCGGCGCGTTGAGAATGCGCGCAATTTCACTGTTGAGCCGGGCGACGACTTCTTTCGGTGTGCCGGCCGCCGCGACTACGCCCTGCCAGCTGCCGGTCTCGAAGCCCTTCAACCCCGCTTCGGCGACCGTCGGCACATCCGGTATGGAGGCGACGCGCTTGGCGCTCGACACCGCGATCAGTTTCAGCCTGCCCGATTGCACGTGCGGATAGGTCGCCAGCATGCCGTTGAATATGGCGTCCACCTGGCCGGAAGCGAGACCGATGATCGCATCCGCGCCGCCCTTGAATGGGATGTAGGTCCACTTGACGCCGGTCTGCCCTGCGAAAGCGACGCCGGCCAGGTGCGGCGCGCCGCCTATTCCGGAGACGCCGAAGTTGAGCTTGCCCGTTTTGCCGAGCGCAACCAGCTCCTTCACGGTCTTCACCGGCACCGACGGATGCACTACCAGCAGGTGCGGCGAATAGGTCACCATGGTCACCGGCGCAAAATCCTTGACGGGGTCGAACGGTAGCTTGTACACGCTGGGGCTGATGGACAGCGCGCCGAGGTCGGCGAGCAGCATGGTGTGGCCGTCAGGCGCGGACTTGGCGACCAGATCGGCGCCGATATTGCCGTTGGCGCCGGGCCGGTTGTCGACGATGACCGTTTGGCCGAAGACTTCGGTGAGTTTCGGGCTCAGCAGCCGCGACAGGATGTCGGAAGTGCCTCCCGGTACATATGGCACGATGATGCGTACCGCTTTCGACGGATAGCTCTGCGCCGGCGCGTTGGCGGCGGCGAGGAGCGCGCAGGCAGCGCTTGCCGCAGCGATGATCAATTGTTTCATGGCGAGTTCTCCCTGGAGCCGTGTGCT
>CAZCGD010000297.1:0-3326 GCA_964498105.1 uncultured Streptomycetaceae bacterium | reverse complement strand
CGCGGCACCGCGCGCGCCGGCCCCGCCAGCTCGTCGGCGAAGCGCTCGCCACTTCGGTTCACCAGGATCGCGCCGCTCTTGAACAGCTCCGGCGACGGACCCAACGCCGTGGTCAGAAAGCTCATCGCGAACGGCCGCAGCCACGCTTGCGGCAGATGCTCCATGGCGAGCCGCATCGAGCGGGTGAGCCAGCGCCACGGCGGCAGGTTCGCGATCCAGCGGTCGTGCGGCGGCGGCACGAAGCGCATGATGGGCCCGCGCACGATATCGCCGTTGACCACGACGGCGCCGATCTCTAGCGCCATGCGGTGACCGTCGCCGGTCGCGGTGACGTTTACCGCATCGAGCGCCGCAACCTCTTCTCCGGCGAACCGTGCCTTGAGCTCGCGTCCCGCGCTGTAATCGCCGGCGGCAAGCACCACGCCCCCGCGACCGCGCAACTCGATGTCACCCCCAGCCGCGTTGCGCGCGCGCACGCCGACCGTACGGCCGTTCTCGACGATCAACTGCCCGACGCGCGTGTCGAGCCGGATGTCAACCCCGAGCCGCGTGCAATGGCGGCCGAGGTAGTGCGGAAAGGCGCGGGAGTTGGGCAGCACGAGGTGCATGCGCGGATAGCGGTGCGGCGGCTCGACCATCGGCCCGACGAATTCGAGCCCGAGGCCGCGCAGCCAGCCAAACATGTCATTGGTGTTCTCGGTGAGGATACGGCGCAACTGCAGGTTGTCGCGCGGCGCGTACTGGCCGGCAAGGAGCCCCAGGTCCTCGAAATGTTCCTGCGGCGTATCGCGGATGCCGCGCTTTAACTGGTGCGGTGAATTAGTGATGGACATCGAGCCCACCGACCACGCCGTGCTGCCGCCAAGATTGGGATTCTTCTCGAGCAGCACGACCCTGCGGCCGAGCCGCGCGGCCTCGGAGGCCGCGGCGAGCCCGGAACCGCCGCCGCCAACCACGACGACGTCGAACGTTTCAATTTTGTCGGCGCTCATTTTGTCGGCGATCATCGCTTTGAGGCAAGTCCCGCAGCAGTCGCCACGATCGCATCAGGCGCGAGCCCGCCGACAAAATTTTCTAGCCCCTTAGAACGCCTAACAAAACATTCCCCTCCTGCCAGAGGAGGGGTGCCCGCGCCAGTGGGCGGGGTGGTGGGAGCAAGAGGTGCCCACGTAACCACCCCGTCTGCTTCGCATCCACCCCTCCTTGAAAAGGAGGGGAGTAAAGCAGGGGCGGTCATTTTGTCAGGCGCTCTTATGCCACCGCCGCAAGACGGCCTTCCGCCGCCAGCGAACGCAGCAGTTGTCCGTAACCGGGGATTTCCCCGCGGTAACCGGCCATCCGCAGCGCATCCCACACGCTCACCTGGCTGGTCGAGACGACCGGCTTGCCGAGCTCGCGCTCGAGCCGCTCGATCACGTCCATCGTCCTCCAGTTGGTGCACGCGAGCACCATCGTGTCGGCGTCCGGGTGGTCCGCGCCGCGCGCCAGGTCGTACGCGCTGTCGGGACCGAGGCGCCCGACCGCGAGGTTGTCCACCATGCCGAGCCCGCGCGCAGCGACCACCTGGTATCCGTTTGCTTCGATAAAGCTCTGCGCGATGGCGTTGACCTTGTCGTCGTAGGCGGAGGCGAGAACGACGCGCTTCGCGCCGAAGAAGCGCAGCGCGCGCAGTAACGCGGTGGAAGTGGTGGTCGCCGGCTTGCCGGTCGCTTTCTCGATACGCGCAATGACTTCGCGGTCGTAGCCGGCGCCCTTGAGAAAGCTCGGCGCAGTGGCGCCGAGCACGATGACATCCACGTCGGCGCTCGCCAGCAGCCGGCTCTGTTGATCCAGGTCTTCCACCATCTTGAGAATTGCCTCGGGCGTGATCCGGGTGAGATAGAGCCGGGCGGTGTGCAACGTGACGTTTGCCGGCAGCGCCCGGTAGAACTCGGGTTCGACGGTGGTGTTCGAAGACGGGACCAGCAGCCCAATGCGATAAGCGCTGTTCCGGACACCGCCCTGGTTTGCCGCCATCTGCCCTCCTCGATTTGTCCGTCGCCCCATTGGCTGGGGAGTGCGGTAGTATAAGCCCGTCTTTTTTCCCGTCAAAGATGAGCTACGAAACCATACTCTACGAGGAAGACGGCGCGATCGGATGGCTGACGCTGAACCGTCCCGATGACGGCAACATGTTCACGCCGGCGATGTGCCACGAAATCCGCGACTGCATCAATGACATCCGGCGGGAGACGCGCACCCGCGTGCTCGTGATCACCGGGGCGGGCGACAAGTTCTTCTGCATCGGCGGCCGCAAGGAAGGCATGGAGGACAGCACGCTGTACGCCGGCACGCTGCCCACGCTCGACCTGTACGAGAGCATCGACCGGCTGCAGAAGCCGGTGATCGCTTCCGTCAACGGGTTCGCGGTGGGCGGCGGACAGGTGCTGCAGGTGATGTGCGACCTCACCATCGCCAAGGACAGTGCGGTATTCCGCCAGGTCGGCCCCATGATGGGGAGTTTCGACGCCGGCTACGGCACGTGGTACCTCGAGGATCTCGTCGGGAAGAAGAAAGCGAAAGAGCTGTGGTATCTCAATCCCAAGCTGACCGCGCGCGAGGCGCTGGCGATCGGGCTCATCAACAAGGTGGTGCCCGATGACAAACTGCGCGAGGAGACGCGCAAGATGGCGCTCGAGGTCGCGGAGCGCGGCGCTTTCGCGCTCGCGTCGATCAAGGCCGCATTCGGCGCGCGGCATGGCGGCGTGGGCGGACTCGGGCGCCTGTCGCACGACCTGCTGCTGAGACTCTATCTCGACACCGAGGAATCGAAAGAGCTGGGCGCGGCGTTCAGTAAAAAGCGCAAGCCCGACCCAAAAAAATTCGGTCGCTGAATAGCGACTGATGACCGAATTTTCCGCCGCGACCGAATTTTTGTGAGCACGATACTCACGCTCCACGATCCGCAGACTGCGCGCGCCTATCGCGAAGCGGGCCACTGGCAGGCTGACACGATGTACGCGCTGGCGCGGCAGCATGCAGCGACGCGGCCCGACGCCTACGCAGTCCGCGACAGCCAGCAGCGCCTTACCTGGATAGATCTCATCCGCTGGACCGACGCGCTCGCGGCAGACCTGCAGCGGGCCGGACTGCGCGGCGGCAACCGCGTGTCGATGTGGCTGCCGAACCGCGCGGAAGCGCTGGTCGTGCTGCTCGCCTGCTCGCGCAACGGCTATGTGTGCAATCCGTCGCTGCACCAGAATTACACCGTGGACGACGTGCTGCAGCTGCTCGAGCGCATCCAGTGCGCCGCGCTGTTCGCCCAGCCCGGCTACGGCGCGGACGCC
>CAZCGD010000296.1:0-2932 GCA_964498105.1 uncultured Streptomycetaceae bacterium | reverse complement strand
GCAAGGAGCAAATCCAGCAATTTCAGGACACCGATGCCTACTATTCACAGGAGACCGGGATCGAGTTCAAGACGCAGGACCCACTCACCGAAATGTACGCATTGCTGAAAACGTACCTGGGCCCGGTAACCTCGCCGCGCTACGAGATCGCCAGCAGCGGGCTGACCGGTGCGCCGCTGCGGAACCTGATCGAGTTGTCGGGGCTGCGTGGCCGGGCAATCTCGCACTTTCCGGAAACGGCGTTTCTCACGGTGCGTAATGCGGCCGGAAGCGATTATCACTTCACGGTACTTAGCAACAGCGCGCACAGCAACGTGGGGGACTTGCTGGGAGATGACAAGCGCCGCCTGCCCGATGAAGATAATCTGACGCTGGTGAATGGCTTCATTGGCGCCTATCCCAACGCTTTTTTCGTAGTGACAGCTGCGCAACTGCCGGGGTTCGTAAGTGCAGTGCGCGGCCTCGCGTCGGAGGCCGACTACCAAAAACTGCTCGGACGCTACGGCATCCGCCGCACCGACGAGCGGTTCTGGGCGCACAGCGACGCGCTGCATGCAGCCTATCGCCGATGGGCGCCGAGAGAGGCGGGGTTGTTCGACTACAATCGGTTCGAAAACCGGTAAATTCCAAAGGCGTGAATGGTGAATGGTGAATAGTGAATGGTGAATGGTGAATCGACCGGGCCGGCTGGCGTTGCGAGAAGGGGTTTGGTCCATTCACCATTCACGCTCTTGAGGATGTGAGGAGCGAATGCGGGCAATGGTGTTGGAGCGGTTCGGCGCGCCGTTGAAGTTGAAGGATATGCCGGTGCCGAAGATCGGGCCGAACGACGCGCTGGTCAGGGTGAGAGTCTGCGGCGCGGGCCTGACTGTGGTCATCATGATCGCCACGCCGGGGCGGATCAAGTCGTTCCCGCGCATACCCGGTCACGAGATCGCGGGCGAGGTGGTGGAAGTTGGCTCCGAAGTCAGGACCATCAAGGTCGGGAGCCGCGTCACCAACCATTTCTACCTGACCTGCGGCAACTGCCGCTACTGCCGCAGCGGGCGCGAAACGCTGTGCGAGAACTTCCGCGGCAACATTGGTAGCGCCTGCGACGGTGGCTACGCGGAATACGTGGCGCTACCGGAGCGCAACCTGGTGCCGATACCCGACGGCGTGACGGACCTCGAGGCGGCGGTCGCCAGCGACGCGATCGCGACGCCGTACCACGCCTGCCACGCGGAGGCGCAGATCAGCCCCGGCGACGACGTGCTGATCATGGGGGCGGGCGGCGGCGTCGGCATCCACATGGTGCAGATGGCGCGGCTCTGCGGCGGGCGCGTGATCGCCGCGGAAGTCGGCGAGGAGAAGATTGAGCTGGCGCGGACGATGGGAGCGGATGAAGTCATAGACGCGCGCCGCGGAGAGATCGTGAAGCAGGTGAAAGCGCTCACCAACGGGCGCGGGGTGGACGCCGCGATCGATATCGTGGCCACGAGCGAGACCTTGCAGGCGTGCCTCGGCTCCCTCGGGCCGGGCGGACGCATGGTGATCATCGGTTCCCGGCCGGCGTCGGTGTTCGGCAGCGAGCCGTCGTTCGCCGTCAATCCGCAGGAGTTCATGCGCCAGGCCCAGGAAATCCACGGCTCGCGCTACGTGAACAACGCCGAGATCGCGCGCACGCTGGAACTGGTGAAGCACAAGCGGATCAAGGCGGTGGTGAACCGGACTTTTCCGCTGGAAGAGGCGGAGCGGGTGCACGAGCTGTTGCGGAAGAATGCGATTGCAGGCCGGGCGGCGTTGATCGTTAGTTGAAATTAGCCGCCAAGGCGCCAAGGCGCCAAGAACAGCAATATTGAACCGCCGAGACGCCGAGAGAGGCAAGAGAAAATAATCATAAGAACAACAACAAGACCATTCCGGTGACGAGTGTTAACCAATCTTGTCACCTAATCTGCCGGCTGCACCGTTATGCTGGGTCACAAATGTCAACTAATATGTCACCTAATTTCTTGTCAACCAATTTAAGTTAGGCGAGCAACCGAAGCGATCGAAAGAAAGGTGGAATAACACGTATGCCAGAAACCAACCAGCCGGTCGACACGACGGCCGCAGAAGCTTACGAGAAGCACATGGTTCCTGGGATGTTTCTGCGGTGGACCGAACGGGTGGTGAGCCTGGCTGCCCCGCAGCCCGGAGAACACGTCCTCGACGTAGCATGCGGCACAGGTATAGGGGCAAGAGTTTCCGCAAGTGGCGTTGGGTTGGCCGGTAAAATCGTGGGCCTCGATATTGACCCGGGCGTGGTAGAAGTTGCACGCAAAGTGGCTCAGGTAGCGGGTACTCCAATAGAGTGGCATTGCGCGAGCGCCCTCAAGATGCCTTTCGATGCCGCCGCATTCGATCTTTGTCTTTGCCTTCAGGGTCTGCAGTTCTTTCCGGATCGCGTGGGTGGGTTCGCCGAAATCCGGCGCGTCCTCAAGCCATCGGGCCGGCTTGTCGCAAGCATTTGGGGGTCGCTCGAATACAACAAAGGGCATTACGCCGTGGTTCAAGCGCTCGAACGTCAGAACGTGGACGCTGCGCCGGCAAAGCGAGCCTGTTCGTTTGCCAGTGCCGACGAAATTCGTGACACGGCTACACGGGCTGGGTTCACGAGCATCGCGCTTCACGCCGAGGACGGGGTGTCACACTTTGCGTCAATTCGATCGTTCATTGATGGCATGACTGTGGGATCTCCATCTACCCGCCATGCAGTAGCACTGTTATCCGCAGACGGGCGCGAGAGGTTCGTCAAGGACGTGAGCGCTATGCTTGAGCCCTATCTCGCACACGGTGAACTCGCGTACCCGATGCGCACGTTTGTTCTGATCGCGCGACCGTAGCGAAATTGGTGTGGTCCTCATGACGCCTAACTGTAGTTCGAGCGGACGCGATGTCAGCGCCGCTG
>CAZCGD010000295.1:0-2047 GCA_964498105.1 uncultured Streptomycetaceae bacterium | reverse complement strand
CTTCGTGCTTGCCCTCGGCCGTCCCAGCACGATGGCCGGGATCGCCCACTTCCTCCTGGACCACGGCTACCCGTTCATGATGGAGAAACCGATGGGCGTGAACGCGCTGGAAGTGCGCGGCATCGCCGACAAGGCGGCGCTTAAGGGCGCGTTCGTTGCGGTGCCGCTGTTCCAGCGCTACCACCCGTGCGTGTCGCACGCGCGGCGCATGCTCGCCGAAGGCGCCTTCGGTCCGGTTTCCCATTTCTATTTCCGGTCGAATCGTCCAAGCTCGGCGCGCTATGTTTCCTGGGGATCCCCCTGGATGCTGGATCCCGCGGTCGCGGGCGGCGGCTGCCTGCGCAACCTGGGCATCCATGGTATCGACGCGTTTCTTCTCCTGACCGGGGAGGACGCCCGGGTGACGGGCGCGCAGATCAGTTCGCGGGCGCACGCCATGCCGGTGGAAGACTATGCGACGCTGCTCCTGCGCACGCCAAGCGGAGTGCTCGGCACCATCGAAGTCGGCAATACTTTTCCGGGCCAGGGTGCCGACGGGGAATGGAAGCTCGCGGGGCGCGACGCGCTGCTCGTGCTGCGCGACGGAGTCCTGCGGAGCGTTACCGCCGCCGGCGAGCAGCAACTCGCGGAGCAGCCAGCCGAACCGCTCCCGGTCATCGCGGTGCGCGACACGCTGGCGCGCTGGCAAAGCGGCCAGGCGCCCGCGGCGGGCGTCGAGGACTGCTATCGCGCGGCGCGGCTGATCGACCAGGCATACGACATCGCGACAAACCAAGAATTGAACCGCCAAGCACGCCAAGAAAAACAAGATCAGGTGTGAGCCGCCGATGCGTTCATCTGCGGTTCCATTTTGATTCTCTTGGCGAGCTTGGCGTCTAGGCGATTCAATTATTGTTTCTTGATTTCCTTCGTGTCCTCTGTGTCCTTCGTGTCTAAGCTTTTGGTTTTTACTCAGCGGTCATGCCCGTCGCCGCGACGACCTTCGCCCATTTTTCCACTTCGCTCTTCACGAACGCGGCGAACTCTTCTGTGGCAAGCGGCGATGGCTCGGCGCCGCTGGCATTGAGCCGGTCGCGAATTTCAGGCGAGCGCACGACGCGGAGCACCTCGACGTTCAGCTTCTCCACGATGGGACGCGATGTGCCCGTGGGAGCGAACAGTCCCAGCCAGTTGAGCATCTCGTAGCCCGGCACGCCGCCCTCCGCGATGGTCGGCAGGTCGGGCAGCACCGCGGAGCGCTGGCCGCTGGTCACCGCCAGGCCGCGCAGTCTCCCGCTTTTCAGATGCGGCGACACCGACGCCGCGGTGCCGAATGTGACCGGCACCTGCCCGGCGACGACGTCCACGATCATCGGCCCGCCGCCCTTGTAAGGAACGTGCACGAATTTGACGCGCGCCAGGTGCTCGAACAGCGCCGCCGCAAGATGGGTGGATGTGCCCGAGCCGGCGGAGGCATACAGAATCTCGCCCGGCCGGGCGCGCGCCAGCGCGACCAGATCCTTCACCGAGCGCGCAGGAAACGACGGATGCACGGCGAGGATGCTCGGCGCATCCGCGAGCCGCGCGATCGGCTGAAAATCGCGCAGGACGTTGTACGGCAGCTTGCGGTAGAGGCTTTGGTTGACGGCGTGCGTTCCGGCGCTGCCCACGACGAGCGTATAGCCATCCGGCGCCGCGCGCGCCGCCACCTCGGTGCCCACGATGCCGCCCGCCCCGCCCCGGTTGTCGATCACTACCTGCTGCCCGAGCGCGATCCCCAGCGGTCCCGCCACCAGCCGCGCACCGAGATCCACAAACCCGCCCGGCGGAAACGCCACGATGATACGAACCGGCCGATCGGGATACTTTTGTGCCCAGCCGACGGTGGAGAACACTAACGCAATTCCGAGCAGCGAAGCACGGGCAATCGATCGGCCGAATGATGAACGATGAATGATGAATGATGACCCGACCGCTTTACCGCTCGAGCGCTCCTTGTTCTTGTTCATCATTCTGCATTCCGCATTCATCATTATTTTTCTTACTCTGGCTGCGCGCCCGACGCTTT
>CAZCGD010000294.1:0-3558 GCA_964498105.1 uncultured Streptomycetaceae bacterium | reverse complement strand
GGTGCCGACCGGCGAGATCATCGACCGCAGCCATCTTGATTCGATGACGATCTGGGTCGGCCCCGATCTCCACCTGGTGCAGTACCGTTTGCGAGGCGGCGCGGTGATGAACAACGTCGCGACCGTCGCGAGCCGGCGCTTCCGCCGCGGCGAGAAGGACTTCGGCGGCCTGGACGAACTTGACGAAGTTTTCTCGCGCGCCGACCCCAGGGTGCGCGACACGCTGCGTTACATCTCGCGCGACCGGAACTGGGTGCTGCACGACCGCGAGCCGGTGACCCGCTGGACCGCGGGCCGCGCGACGCTGCTGGGCGATGCGGCGCACCCGACGCTGCAGTACCTGGCGCAGGGGGCGAACATGGCGATCGAGGACGCCGTCGTGCTGGCCGAGAAGGTGGCGGCGGCCGGGGACGACTGCCACCGCGCCTTCCTTGCCTACCAGGGCGAGCGGATGAACCGCACCGCGCGCGTGGTGCTCTCCTCGCGCTTCTTCGGCAATTACATCCACGCCGACGGCGGCGCGCGCGAACTGCGCAACGAGCTCGCGCGGCGGCGCGACCCGGAGAACCCCTGGGAAATCGACTGGCTCTACCGTGGCATCGAGGTGGACGGCCGCTTGTAATGTTGAATTAACCGCCGATGAACGCCGATAAACGCCGACAGAAAACAGACAACTGGCGTGATTCTCGGAAATGCTCCGGTTTCACTTGCATGCCCCGTTCAATGTAGTATCCGCCATCGATTTGATTTAGTTGATGTCATTCTCGATATTGGTCTTATTGGCGTTCATCGGCGTTCATCGGCGGTTGCATGAATGCTGATCTCATCCTGCGGCCATCCTGGCGCTTCCTGCTGAGCCATCCGGCGCACCTCGTTGCGTTCAGCTTCGGCGCGGGACTCGCGCCGGTCGCGCCCGGAACCTGGGGCACGCTGCTCGCGCTGCCGGTCTATTGGTTGGTTTCGGCGCGCCTGGAACCCGTCGAGTTTCTGCTGATACTGGTCGTGCTGTTTGTCCTCGGCGTGTGGGCCTGCGACGCGACCGGTCGCGCCCTCGGTGTTGCTGACCACGGCGGTATGGTGTGGGACGAGACGGTGGCGTTCCTGCTGGTGCTGTATTTCGTCCCGGCGACGCTCCCTTGGCAAGCGGCGGCGTTCCTGCTGTTCCGCCTGTTTGATATCCTCAAGCCGCCGCCGATCCGCTATTACGATCGCACGCTGAAAAACGGTTTTGGCGTGATGTTCGACGATCTGATCGCGGCGTTCTATACGCTGCTCGTCCTGGCGATCGCCAAGACGTTGATTGATTGAGCGTTGACCGAAACCCATATTTATGGGATGCTGGTTCATCCAGTAAACTTGGCCCGGTGCCCCATGAAAACCACCCTGGAAATGCCCGACAAATTGTTCCGCCGCGCTAAGGCGACGGCAGCGCAGCGCGGGCAATCATTGAAGCAATTGGTCACTATTGCGCTCGAACGCGAGCTCGCGGCGCCTGCATCGAGGACCAAGACCTCCAAACGCAAGCGGGCCGAGGTCGAGGCGTTTCTGCGCGAACTCGACAAGATATCCAGGGAAATTAGCGCGGTTTGGCCGGAAGGGGTTAGCGCCGTCGAAGCGATTCGCGAGCAAAGGCGCTACTGATGGTACTCGACGCCTCGGTGTGGGTGGCGGCTCTGATCAAGAAGGAGCAACACCACGCCGAGTCGGCCTTGTTTCTCAGCCGCCTGGTGCAAGACCGGCGCACTGCGTCCGTGCCGTTTCTTGTTCTGCCCGAAGTCGCTGGTGCTATTGCGCGACAATCTCGTGATACCGCCCGCGCCGAAACGGGGCTTCGGTTTATACGTGCCCAGGACTGGCTGAGCATCCATCCCCTGACCGAGTCACAGGGCGAGACAGCCGCGGCGATTGCGGCACAACAATTCCTGCGCGGCGCGGATGCGGTATATATCGCCCTTGCGCGGCAGCTTGGTACGCCACTCGTGACTTGGGACAACGAATTGCTGGAGCGCGCTGCGGCCGTGGTGCCCACGTTTACTCCTGCCGACTGGTTGCGCCAGAACCCCGGCGACCACCCGTGAGTGACGCCGAATCGAAGCGCGCGATCGAGCATGTCTGACAAAAAACTCTATGCTCTGGCCGAGCAGGTGGGCGACGCGCTCAAATCGCGTGCGCTGATGCTTGCCACCGCGGAATCCTGCACCGGGGGCTGGGTCGCCGAGGCGGTCACCATGGTGCCGGGCAGCTCGGAGTGGTTCGAGCGCGGCTTCGTCACCTATACCTATATCTCCAAGCGCGAAATGCTCGGCGTGAAGGAAGCAACACTCGACCATCACGGCGCAGTTTCCGAGGCGGTGGTGCGCGAGATGGTCGAAGGCGCGCTCGCCCGCAGTCACGCCCAGGTCGCCGTGGCGGTGAGCGGCGTTGCCGGCCCCTCGGGCGGCACGGCGGACAAGCCGGTCGGCACGGTGTGCTTCGCATGGGGCATAAAGGACGGCAAGCCGCGCAGCGAGACGCAACGCTTCTCCGGCGACCGCGAGGCGGTGCGGCGGGCGTCGGTCGAGCACGCGCTCAAGGGCGTGCTCGCCTTGCTCTAACGTCCGGCGCGCGTAAAGTAAAGTCAACTGAACCGTCGCGCCGCGCGTTTAGGGTTGTGGACAGGTTGGAATGCGTACCGCGCAGCGTGGCTGGTCTAAAATAGGCGATGACAAATAACGGGGGAATGCATCATGGATGACAACAAGGCCAAGGCGCTGGCTGCCGCGCTGTCGCAGATCGAAAAGCAGTTCGGAAAAGGATCGATCATGCGCCTCGGCGAAGCAGACGTGTCGAGGGATATCCAGGTCGTATCCACCGGCTCGTTAGGCCTCGACCTCGCGCTCGGCGTCGGGGGGCTCCCGCGCGGGCGGGTATGCGAGATCTACGGCCCGGAATCCTCGGGCAAGACCACGCTGGCGTTGTCGGTCATCGCCCAGATGCAGAAACTGGGCGGCACGGCTGCCTTCATCGACGCCGAGCACGCGCTCGACCCGCAGTACGCCGGCAAGCTCGGAGTCGACGTCGAACAGTTGCTCATCTCCCAGCCCGACAATGGCGAACAGGCGCTCGAGATCGCCGACATGCTGGTGCGCTCGGGCTCGGTCGACCTGATCGTGATCGATTCGGTCGCGGCACTGGTGCCGAAGGCGGAGATCGAGGGCGACATGGGCGACATGCAGATGGGCGCCCAGGCCCGGCTGATGAGCCAGGCGATGCGCAAGCTCACCGCCTCGATCGGGCGGTCGAACTGCATGGTGATCTTCATCAACCAGATCCGGATGAAGATCGGCGTGATGTTCGGCTCGCCGGAGACGACGTCCGGGGGCAACGCGCTGAAGTTCTATGCCTCGGTCCGTCTCGACATCCGCCGCATCGGCGCGATCAAGGACAAGGACGAAGTCGTCGGCAACCAGACCCGCGTCAAGGTGGTGAAGAACAAGGTCGCGCCGCCCTTCCGCCAGGTCGAGTTCGACATCATGTACGGCCACGGCATTTCCAAATCGGGCGAGCTGCTCGATCTCG
>CAZCGD010000293.1:0-1747 GCA_964498105.1 uncultured Streptomycetaceae bacterium | reverse complement strand
AAACAGCCAGCGGACGGCCAATATCGTAAACGGCAGCGGTCCGATCCTGGGACCGAGCGGGCGCTCGCTGAAAAAAGGCCTGACGGTTTTTGACGACAATCAGATTCGAATTAAGGACGAATTAGATCGAATTTAAAGGGGAGAATTTAAAGGGGACGGGAGTGAATGGCATCAACTTAAGCCGGAACTGGTTGGGCTTCTAGGGTTTTGCGCCATTCGGCGCGGGGTGTTCTCATGAGCGGGTACTGCTTGGGACGACGTTTGTGGACGCGGGGTTCGCAGCGGCCGGGCCGGGCCGGGTTGACCACCAGGTCGGTGAGCGCATCGCCGGGTCGGGCGTGGGCCAACCAGCGCAGCGCGTCGATGAAGCTGATGCGGTCCACCGGCACGTCTTGACGCTTGGACGCTTCGATCATGACGTGTCGGACCAGGTTGTACACGAGCACGAACACGGTCAATTCTTTCAACACCCCCTCGACGGATCGGCAGCTCAGCACGTCCATGCCCATGGTCGTTTTGATATGGCGGAAGTTCGTTTCGATGCGCCACCGCCGGCCGTACAGGTCCGCCAAAGCTTCGCTCGGATACAAGGACTCGTCCAGCAGCGTCGTCAACAGCGTCACCTGCTGGACGCGAAAGCCCTTCGTCCGCACCTCGTAGCGCAGCTCGCGCAGCACGAGGCTGGCGGGCAAGGCGGCGAACGACTCGGCGCTCATCCAAGAAGGACGGGCCGCGGGCTTGAGCCATTCCACGAGTTGATCGCTCGCGCCCAACGACTTGATCCAGCGCGAGCGCGGCAGTCCCTTCTGGCCCGCGCCCTTTCTCTGGTGGGGAGGGGCGTGGGGTCGCCCCGGGGTGAAGTCCACAATCGACCGCTGGTGCAGGCGAAAGACGCCGTGCATTCCTTGCCGGCAAAGCAGGGCTATATGCGCGAAAGAACAAAACGCACGATCCGCCACCAGCACGTCGCCCGCGCGCAGTTCGGGATGCAACCGCGCCGCTTGGGACATGTCGTGCGTCCGCAGCGGCGAGGAGAGCATCTTCAGAATCAAGCCGCTGCCGGCGTGCATCAAGCACAGCCAATGCGCCACCGGAAAGCCGCAGCCCTTCCGCTGTCCGCCCGGCTGGCCGAAATGCCGCTGGAGTTCGGGCGTATCGGGCATGGAAAAGCTCGACCCATCGACGAGCAGCACGCGATGGCCGCGCCACAGCGCGCTATCGGGCATCTGCGACCCCAGTTGGCCCGTGGTCCGCGCGAGCAACGTTTCCAGCGCCGCCAAAGGCAGCCGCCGCCGGGCTGCGCAGTAGGCCGCCGCCGTGAAGGCCATCCCGGCCAGATGCGGCAAGTGGGCGCAGGCCGTGTTGCCGTGCAAGATTTGCAGCAGGAACAACCGGACGGTCGTGGCGGGCGTCAGCAAGCGATCCCGCCACGTCATGCCCGCGTCGCGACAAGCTCGTTCGATCACGCCGTCGTCGAGCTGCCGCGCCCAGGCCTGCTTGAACTGCCGTACCACGTCGGCGATACTGGCGCACATCTTGGAACCTCCTGTGGGAGTGCGGATTTCACACTCACATTCTTACAGGAGGTTCTTTCTTGCGCAGGCCCCTCCGCGCTCCACTGCTAGCAATGCTTCACTCCATCGGCCGAAAGGCTTGCGCCTAAGTTAATGCCATTCGGGACTGGTCGGTTTTTCAAGCCCCTTCTTGTCCGCTAGGCCGCCATTTCGCCTTGCAGCGTCAGCACCAG
>CAZCGD010000292.1:0-4576 GCA_964498105.1 uncultured Streptomycetaceae bacterium | reverse complement strand
AGTGCAGCGCGGCTGGCAGCAGAAGGCGCGCGAGTTCGCGCGGGAGGAGCTGCGCCCGCTGTCGCTCCAGCGCGACCAGATCGAAGGCGGGTTCGCGCCATGGGATTGGGACATCATCCGCAAGGGTTCGCAACTGGGCTTTCGCACGCTGGCCGTGCCGGAGGAATGGGGCGGGCCCGGCGCGGACTTTGTCACGCAGGGCCTGGTGATGGCGGAGCTGGCGAGCGGCGACAGCGCGATGTCGAAGGCCTTCAGCCAGAACTGGAAGTGGAGCCACCAGATCGCCGAATTCTGCACCCGCGACCAGAAGGAACGGTTCCTCAAGCCGTTCCTCGCGGACGACACTTTCGTGATGGGCTCGGGGAGCACGGAGCCCAACGCAGGCTCCGATAACCGCTTGCCGCCGGAGGACGACCCCAAGGCCGGCTACCGGCTGCGCGCGGAGCGCAAGGGAGACGAGTGGATCTTGAACGGCGAGAAAGCCTTCATCGCCAACGGCAGCGTCGGCAAGCTGTTCTTCGTGAACACGCGGACCAACCCCGACGCGCCGCTTCACGACGGCACCACGGTGTTCCTGGTGCCGGCTGACACGCCGGGTTTTCGCATCGGCAAGATTTTCAACAAGAGCGGCTGGCGCTTTTATCAGAACGCGGAGCTCGTGTTCGAAGACGCGCGCGTGCCGCACGCCAACGTGGTGGGCGAGGTCAACGGCGGCATGAAAGTCCGCAGCGGCGCTTCAAGGGAGTTCAGCGACTTCGAGCTGGCGGCGAACGCGCTCGGCGTGTGCGACGCGGCGTGCGAATACGCGATGCGCCACGCGATGATCGAGCGGCGCGGCGGCAAGCGCCTCTACGACCACCAGCTCGTGCAGCTGAAGTTGAACGAGATGCACGCCCTCACCGAGTCGCTGCGCTCGTTCATGCTGCGCACCGGCTGGGAGATGGACCATCACGTGAAATCAGCCAACCCCATCCTGGTGATGAACTACTCGACCGACGTCATCCAGCGCGTGACGCGCCTCAACCTGGAGATACACGCCGGGACGGCGGCCGGTTCTATCGATGCCATGGCGCACAAGCTCGTGCGCGACGCGATCATATGGACGCACCTCGCGGGCGACGCCACGCAGCGGCTCAAGGCCATCCGCAGGATGACCCGGTGATGGGTGATGGGTGATGGGTGATGGGTGGCCAATGAGTTGGCAGTTGGCAGCCGTCAGTTGGCAGTAACTGCAAACTGCCCACTGCAAACTGCAAACTTTTCATCCTTTTGCCTTTTGCCTTTTGCTTTTTTTGCTGGCACCAGTAGTGTAAATTGTCCGACAATCAAACTTCATCCATACCCCCGCCCCTATCCCCATGCCGACCACGCATACCGTTGATTGCAATGCCGGAGAGAAAATCCAGGACAAGATCGCCATTGCCCAACCGGGAGACACCATCCTGGTCAATGGCAACTGCAGCGAGAACACTATCATCCCGCCCGAAGTGGTCCGCATCACGCTCGACGGCCAGGGCAAGACGGTAATCCAGGCGCCGCCCAAGGGCGACGGGTTTTTCGTCCGTGGCCGGGAAATCACGATCAAGGGCTTCACCATCGCTGGCGGGCGCGACGGGATCCACCTGTCCGGATCGGCGTCGGGCGCATCCGCGAATATCGTCGGGAACACCATCCGCAAGACCGGCCGGCACGGCATCCACCTCGACCACACCAGCGTCGGCCGCATTGCGGGCAACACCATCGAGGACGTGCATGCCTGCGGCATCGACATCGCCGAACAGTCGGTGGCGCGGGTCGGCTACCTGCTGCGCCCTCTCGGCGCCGGCCCGAATACGATCCGCAACTGCGGCGAGCACGGGATCTCGGTCAACCGCGGCTCCAGCGCCCGGATCGTGGGCAACACGATCGGGAACAACAAGGGGAGCGGCGTCCTCGTCACCCGGAACTCGCAGGCGGATGTTTTCGGCAACTCGATTTCCGGCAACGCGGGAAACGGCATCTCGGCGAGCCACAACGCCGGCGTCAACATGACCAACGATGACAAACTGTTCGACCTCGGGCCGAACCGGACCGACGCCGGCGCGAAGAATGCCGGCTTCGGGCTCGCCGGCTCGGTAGGCGGCTATGCCGACGGGCCGCTGGGAACGCTGGCCGGCGCCAGGGGCGCCAAGCAGATCGACGCGGGCTGCATAGACCGCTTGACGTAGTCATACGTGATGGGTGTTGGGTGATGAGTCCCCCGCGGAGCGGGGTAAACTTGTCGTCCTTACCTCATCACTGATTCTGGAGAAAACAATGCCCGAAGCCCAAATGGTTGACCCGCACGACGTCGTAATGACCGGGGAAAACTCGTTTGTCCGCCTCTCGGACGACGGGGGCAAGTCCTTTACGGACCGCGTCAGCCACTGGCGCGTGCTGTGGTCACCCGCCGGGCAGGGGCACGCGATGTTCATCGAGAGCCCGCTCTCGGGCAAGGGGCCGCGGATTTACGCCGACAAGGCGGGGGTTGCGCGCTTCCTCCAGCGCCACATCGAGACGCTGCTGCACAAGCCGTTCGCCGACGAGTCGCTGCCCGTCATTGACGCGAAATTCGAGCGCACCGGGGGCTCGCTCACCACGATCGAAGAGCGCATCGTGTCCCGGGACGACGAGATCATCCTCGCCTGGTGGGACCTCATGGAGCCATTCATCCTGACCATGCCGCCCGGCGCGATGGGCCGCCCGCTCGGCGTCTACAGCACCTTCCTGCCCGCCCGCAACGCGCAACTGTCGGTCAACGGCAAGGCCGCTACCGCGAAGGTGTTCCTGCAGGACCGCTTCGGCAAGCCGGCGTCGAGCTGCTGCCTGGCGTGGTCCGAGAGCTGGACCCGGCCGAAGGCCCGGTGATGAGTGATGCGTGACGATTCTCCCGCGTGTTGAACGGCGACAAGGTCGTCCGTTCGAACACGCGGAGTTAAACCGGCGCCCAGGGCGTCCGGCTTTAACGCTATTTCGCCTTCGGTTCCGGGCTATTCCATGGCGCGAACTGCCGGCCCAACCGCTATTTCCATCTCGGTCAACTCCACCACCTCGCGCGGCGTGAACCCCGGCGCCACCTCGTCGAGGACGAAGCGGCCGTCGTGCCAGCGCAGCAGCGCCAGATCCGTCACCACGTAACTGACACAGCCCTTCCCGGTCAGGGGATAGGTGCACTTCTTCCGCAGCTTCGGGCGGCCCTTGCTGTCGCTGTGCTCCATGACGATGATGAGATCGCCCTTCCCCGAGAGCAGGTCCATCGCGCCGCCGATGCCGCCCCGTTTCGCGTCGGCGGTGCTCCAGTTGGCGACGCTGCCGGACTGATCGACCTCGTAGGCGCCGAGGATCACGGTATCGATCCGGCCGCCGCGCGCCATCTCGAACGAGGTGACGCTGTCGAAGAACGACGCGCCGGGCTTGAGCGAGACGAACTGGCCGGCGGCGTTGTAGACGTCCGGGTCGACTTCGTGTTCTTCCGATAGCATCCGGCCGTAGCCGAGAACACCATTCTCCGCATGGAGGATCACGTCACGCTCCACGAGGTAGTTCGATACCATCGTGGGAATGCCGACGCCCAGATTCACGTAGGTCCCATCCTTGACGAGCCGGGCGGCGTTCTTCGCGATGCCGGCGCGCGTCAACCCCGGCTTGCCGTTGTAGAGGCGCGGCTTGTCGGAGGGACGCCGTTCGGGGCGGCGCCAGAGGTCGAATTTCTCCGTCGTCTTTACCACGCGCGAGACGAATATTCCCGGAAGATTGATAAGCTCCGGCGGAATCGCGCCGGGCTCCACGATTTCGTCCACTTCCACGATCGCGACGCGGGCCGCCTTGGCGAAGCTCGGATTGAAATTCTGGCTGCCCCCGCGGAACTGGACGTTGCCCAGGAGATCGGCGCGATACCCCCTCAGAAACGCAAAGTCCACGTGTATGGCTTTCTCCAGCACGTGGGGCTTGCCGTCGAATTCGCGGATCTCCCGGCCTTCGGCAAGTTCGGTGCCGACGCTGGTCGGTGAATAGAACGCGGGTATCCCCGCCCCGCCCGCGCGGCAGCGTTCGACGAGGATGCCCTGCGGCACCAGTTCCACTGCCATCTCCCCGGAGACGATCTGGTCCTCGCTCGCCGTCGGCGTGCCGGGCCGCACGGAAAACGCCGCGATCAGCTTTTTCACCTGCTTGTTCTCGGCCAGGATCTGGCCGCGCGTTGCACCCGGGTCCCCCAGGGAATTGCACACGAGGCAGAGTTCTTTCGTCCCCTTCTCGCGCAGGGCGAGGATCAGGCTCGTCGCGAAGCGGTGCCCCACGCTGAAGCCGGCGATCGCGATCGTCGCCCCGTCAACGATGTCGGCGATGGCTTGCGCAGGCGATGCGAAAACTTTGTTCATCTCTAACCCCGGTAATGAGTAATGGGCAATGGGTGATCAGTTTACAGAAAAGCTCTGCCGCCAAGGACGCGATGGACGCCAAGAAAAAGAGAAGCTTCACCGCAAAGGAAAAGAGAAGCTTTCTTTGGCGTCTTGGCGCCTTGGCGATTCAATTTTTTTCCTGCCCTTCCTTCGTGTCC
>CAZCGD010000291.1:0-2789 GCA_964498105.1 uncultured Streptomycetaceae bacterium | reverse complement strand
CACCTTGACGTCGCCGTCCTTCATCTGGACGTGGATGCCGGCGGTGCGTATCGCCTCCACCTGCGCCGGCCACTGGTCGATGACCGTGACGTCGTAACCCGCCTTGGTGAGATCGGCGCTGACGCTGCTGCCGATGGCCCCGGCGCCCACTACCGCTATCTTCTTGCCCACGTGGTGTTCCCCGGTGATTGGTTGGCGGTGGATGAAAGCGTGATTGTGCCACTACTTGCGGAAACGGCGTGAGTCAAGAATTGCCACGGAATCACACGGAAACACACGGAAATTCTTAAGAACAGGTAGCAAGATGAGTGGTTGCAGAACAAGCGAACCACCCCCACCCTAGCCCTCCCCCTGAGGGGGAGGGAAAGTATTTCCTCTCGGAGAAAAAAGTTCTCCTTCCCCCTCAGGGGGAAGGTTGGGATGGGGGTGGTTTCACCAGCCGCCATTCTATTAGGCGCTCTAAATTATTGCGGGGACGTTTTCCGGATCGGGTTCTTGTCCGTGTGTTTCCGTGTGTTTCCGTGGCTGAATCGGTTTTTGACGCCCGTCACGGCTTCGGGGCGAGGAGGCCGTTGGCTTCCCCGCGCTCGCGCAGCCGTCGGCATTGCGCGTCCGACAGGCCCGTATTCTCCGGCGACGTTGCGGCGCGCATCAGGTTGCCGGGCACCTCGCTGTGCTCCCCGCTGTCGGACAGCACGTGCGCGAGCTCGTGGGCGAGCGCGAACGGCAGGTCGCGCGCGCCGTGGGCGACCCAGATGGTATTGGCGAGTTCGGGGCGGGTTGCCGCATTCGCGAGCCCGATTGCTTCCGCGTCGTACGCCGGCCGGTTGAGCGTGTCGTCCACGAAGAATATCGCCGGCTTCGAAACCCGGAGATCCTGCAGCAATTCCCTGGATACCGGCGTGGAATAGAAATGAAACCGGCGCGGCGCCTCCAGCAGCCGCAGCTCGGCTCCCGCCAGCGCTACACCGCACTGCTCGAGCAGGCGCGCCGCTTCCAGGACCGCTGGCTCGATCTCGCGCTGCATCCAGAGCGAGCCGCGGAACGCGTAGAGAGTCAGCCGCAGTTCGTGCGTGGCCCCCGGCGCCGCGGGCAGTTGTTGTCCGGACAGCGCGCGGGTTTCGACGACGCGCGCCGGCTCCGCTGCCTGCGCTGTCGTGCCCGCGGCGAACAGCAAGGCGGCGGCGCAACAGAGCGCCGGAACGGCGTTGTGGCGCACGACGGTGTCGTTACTCAATGAATGTCGACAACGAAGCTGCGCGGCGCGGCGGACACGGCCTCGAGGCGGAAGTAGATGCGGCCAATCTCGCGCCCGTCGGTGGTCTCGACCTGCACCTTCCAGCGGCCGGGCTGGTAGTTGGCCTTCACGCCGTAGCCGCGAAAACCCCGTTCGCGCCCGCCGAGAATGTTGATGGGGATGGTGTCGTGCAGCACCCAGCCGCGGGCGGCGTCCTTCCAGTACCAGCGCACCTGCACCTGGTCGGAGAAGCGGGTGGGCGAGAAGATGCGGAAGAACACGTAGACCTTGTCGCCGGGCTGGGCTTGGAACCACTGGTCGCCGTTGTGCCAGATGCGCCAGACCGGCCGCTCGTGGCTCAACCGGTAGCCGTCGCGCGTGCGCTCGACGCCGTGATAGACGCCGATGAAGGGCAGCGACAGCGGCACCGGTGGAATCAGCCGGAACAGGTAGGAAGCGAGAAAGAAGACCAGCACCAGGCCCAGCGGCACCACGATCTGCCTGCGCGTCTGCGGAAAGAATGCGGGCGCACCGGCCCGGATGCCCCAGCCGACGATGAGCAGAGGCAGGCAGCCGATGAGTATCGAGAGCAGGAACACCGTCAGGCCGATCGAGCCGACGAACACCGGCACCACGTGCGCGAAGAAGGACAGGTAGCACAGGCTCAGCAGGGCGAACTTGAACGCGAGGCCCAGCGCCTTAAAGCGTTTCCATTCGTTGGCGGCCAGCAGCAGCACCAGCACGGCCAGGAACGCGGACGACACCAGCAGCGACGAGCTCTTGAAGAAGTAGATGGTATAGAGGTTGAGCAGGCTGCCGAAGAAGAAATGAACGATCGCGGTGCGGTACTGGTAGTACCAGCGCCGCGGGGCGAACGTCCGTTCGAGATCGGTGCGCGGCTTGCCGTCCTCGAGCAGCATCTGCGTGAGCGCCGCCGTGATCACGGCGAGATAGAGGACTTGCTGGCCGATCGCGAACCAGGAATCGACGCGCTCGAAGGTGAAGATGTCGAAGACGAACCCGGCGATGAAGGCCCAGAGGGCGACCTTCCTCTCGTTGCGCTCGAAGTACAGCTTGAGCGGATGGCCGCCTGCCGCTGGTGCCGGAATGGCTTCGGGTTGCGTCACCTTCGCTCGATTTTAGGCATGAAATCCGCGCCGCGCGCCGTGTCTAGTCGAACCAGCGGCGTTTGAAGTTGACGGACGACGCGTTGGGGCCGGCTCCCGAGGGCTCGAGGTACAGCACCTTGCCGGGGTGCTTCACCGGCGCGCCGTTGAAGCGCTCCCGCAGCCAGTCGCAGACGAACGCGTGGATGTCGGCTTCCCAGACCGAGGACCGCGCGGCGCCCGTGACCGAGCCGTTATGGTGCTGATCGGACATCAGCCACAGCTCCGCGGGCGCTTTCATCTGTTCGTACAGGCGCAGCACTTCCTCGACCGGAGCGCGGGGATCGTACTCTCCGGCCGTCAACAACGTGGGGCAGGTTATCTTGTCCATGAGCCCCTCCATCGTCATGTTGGCCACGATCCGGTCCAGCGCTTCCTCCGACTCC
>CAZCGD010000290.1:0-2501 GCA_964498105.1 uncultured Streptomycetaceae bacterium | reverse complement strand
GGGAAACGGGTTCTCGTTCGCCGCGCTGCTCTTGTCGCCTCACTCCTCACTCCTAACTCCTCACGCATTTTAGAAATCCGGGTAAAGGCGGCCAGGATTCAAAACGCCGGCCGGGTCGAACGCCTGCTTCAGGTTGCGGTGGAGCTTCATCAACGCCGGCGGGAGCGGATGGAATACCCCACCCGGCTTGTCCCCGCCGCGGAACAGCGTGGCATGGCCGCCGGAACGCGCTGCGGCGTCGCGAATCGTTTTGGCGTCGGCGGCGGACTTGAGCCAGCGCAGCGCGCCGCCCCATTCGATGAGTTGCTGGCCGGGTAGATCGAGAGACGGTGTCGTGGAGTTGACCGAAAGACGCCACAGCGGCCCGCTGCCTGCGAAGAAGGGGTTGGCGTGCTCGCGAACACCGGTCCAGAACGACTCCGCCCGCGCGGGCTCCACCGGTGCGCCGCCCAATTTCTTGGTTGCGGCCTCGACCGCGACTCGTGCCCCCGAGAGTCGTACGCTGAGCTCACCGTTATGGAAAGCCGTTGCCGTGATGGGCAACGGCTTTCCAGCCCATTCATTCATGAGCGAGATTGCTTCCGCCTCTCCACACCTGAGAAGCAACGTGGTTTCAAAAGCAGGCAGGGGAAGCACTTTGAGGGAGACCTCGAGCAGCACGCCGAGCGTGCCGAGCGAGCCTGTCATGAGCCGGGAGACGTCGTAGCCGGCGACGTTCTTCATGACCTGGCCGCCGAACCTCAGGTCGTCGGCCTTGCCGTCGAGGATGCGCACACCCAACACGAAATCCCGCGCAGCGCCCGCGTAGGGGCGTCGCGGACCGGAAAGGCCCGTGGCAATGCAGCCGCCGAGGGTGGCCGAATCACCGAAGTGGGGCGGCTCGTACGCAAGCATCTGGCCCTTTTCGCGCAACGCGGCCTCGACTTCGGCCAGCGGCGTGCCGGCGCGCGCGGTGATCACCAGCTCGGTCGGCTCGTAGGCGACGATGCCGCGATAGGCGAGGGTGCTGAGTTCATCACCCTGCGCCGCTCCGCCATAGAAATCCTTGGTGCCGCCGCCGCGGATGCGCAGCGGGCGCTTCCTCGCAGCCGCATCGCGTATCGCTTCGCTCAGTCGCTGAATAACGTTATCCATTAGCCGCCAAGGCGCCAAGAAATACAAAAACACAAGGTAAGAATCTAATGCTGACGGTCCGGTGCAACTGGTTGTTGGGCGTCAATCTCCGCTACGTTCCTAGTGCCCGAACTTGGCGAAGAGCAACCAAGGGCGGGGGTCAATCGAGTTTCAATCCGATGCTCTTCACCAGCTCGCGGTTCACCGCAAGGTCCGCGCGAACCGTCTGATCGAGATCGCCCGGGGAACCGCTGACGGGGGTCAGATCCATGTTTCCCATTCGAGTTCTGATATCAGATAACGCCAACGCTTTCCCGATCTCTGCATTCAGCTTCGCTACGACGTTCTTGGGTGTTCCCTTCGGGGCGAATACCGCTACCCAGGGAATGTACTCGGCATCGGCGAAGAACATCGTCAGGGCCGGCACGCCAGGTAGCGCGTCCTTGGAGGGCAGGCCTGTTTTCGCCAGCGCCAGAACCTTGCCGCTCGAGATGTGCGGGCGCGCCAGCCCGATACCGATGTTAAAGGCCCCGACTTCTCCGCTCGCTATGGCTTGCATTGCGGGGCTCACGCCCTTGTAGGGGACGTGAACGAGCTGGATGCCGGCCTTCCGCTGAAACAACTCCATCATCAGGTGCGTGGGATGCCCGTTTCCGCCGCTCGCGTAGGTGATCTTCCCGGGACGCGCCTTGGCCAAGCGGACGAACTCCTCGAGCGTCTTGGCCCCCAGCGATGGGTTGACGATCAACACTTCACTAATCTGCGCGAGCATCGAGACCGGTTCGAAGTCTCGAAGGGGGTCGTAGCTGAGTTTCGAGTGCAAGAAGGGACTGACGACCATGCTGGTATTGACGGCAGACAACAGGGTATAGCCGTCCGGGGGCGCCTTAGCCGCCATCTCGACCGCGATAACGCCGCCGGCGCCTGGGCGGTTATCAACGATGAATTGCTGGCCCAACGTCTCGGAAATCCTGGAAAAGACCAGCCGAGCAAGGTTGTCGGCGAGAGAGCCGGCCGCGCCCGTAATCACCACCCGCACGGGCTTGGTCGGGTATTCCTGGGCGTTCAGATAAGTGCAGTAGTGGCCAAGAAGCAGACCCAGGATCAGCACAATCCGATACGACGCCTGACACGACATTCCGTACTTCGCTGTTTTCATTGTCTTCTCGCTTGGCGATCTTGGCGATCTTGGCGTACTTGGCGGTTTCTGACGGCCGTGAGTCGTGATTCGTGAATCGTCACCTTAGTTTTACTCTGTGTTCTCTGTGGCTGATTGCTCTTGATGTTATCGGCGTATATCGGCGTCCATCGGCGGCTAAATTAAAACCGGGGTAGGCCGGGAAACTTTTCCCGGCCTGAGTGCACGTGCATGCGCCCGAACTCGGCGC
>CAZCGD010000289.1:0-3603 GCA_964498105.1 uncultured Streptomycetaceae bacterium | reverse complement strand
GGAGCTCGCCTCAAGGACCAGGACAAACGGGGAGACTACGCAAAGAATACTGGTGATGAATTTCATGCTCGACCCCTTCGGCGCGTTTTCTGAAAGTATAATTGCCCGCTTCGTCATCCACTACAGTTTGAGCCGGGGAGCGTCATGCCTGCAAGCAAAAAGTCCAGTGCCGGGAAGGCCTCGAAACCAGCCGCACCGCAGTCCAAAGGGCGGGACTATCGGGACATCCTCTACGAGGTGAGAGACCAGGTTGCCTGGGTCACCATCAACCGCCCGCGCGTGCTGAACGCGTTCCGCGAGCAGACGCTCGACGAGATGATCGACGCCTTGAAGTCCACCCGCGAGGACCCGTCCGTCGTGTGCGCGGTGGTGACCGGCGCGGGCGACAAGGCGTTTTCCGCGGGCGGTGATTTCTTCGCGATGAAGCGCCTCAATTTCACCAACGCGTACATGTGGAATGACCGCATGCTCGGGCTTGCCATGACGATCCGCGGGCTGCCGATCCCGGTCATCGCGATGGTGAACGGCTGGTGCATGGGCGGCGGCCACGAGCTCGCGCTGTGGTGCGATCTCGTGATCGCTTCCGAGAACGCCGTGCTGGGCCAGACCGGCGCCAAGGTCGGGGCCTGCCCGACGGTGGGCGCGACCCAGTACCTCCCGCGCCTGATCGGCGAGCGGCTCGCGCGCGAGATGATCTTCTGCGCGCGCCGCTTCTCGGCGAAGGAAGCGGTCGAGGTCGGGCTCATCAACAGGTGCGTGCCGCAGAAGGACCTGCGAAAGGAGACCCTCAAATGGTGCGAAACCATGAAGGGCCACAGCGCGCTGACGCTGCGCATGACCAAGCGCTCGCTTAACTTCGAATCGGACAACCTCTATTCGTCGTGGCAGCACGGCATGGAGCTGCTCGCGCACGTGTGGGGCTCGGAGGAGGCGAAGGAAGGGATGAATGCGTTCCTGGCGGGGCGTGCGCCCGATTTCCAGAAGTTCCGCCTGCGCGCGAAGCGCGAGCTGGATGGCTACCTGCGCGGGCTGGAGAGGAATCTCAACGAGCCGCCTGCCATGCGCAAGAAAGCGTGACGAGTGTCGCCTGTCCTGAGCAACGTCGAAGGAAGTGGCAGGTGATGAGCACTGAGAAGCCCGGCGGCGCGCTCGAAGGGCTGCGCGTGCTCGATCTCACGCGCATCCTCGCGGGGCCGCTGTGCACGCAGATGCTGGGCGACATGGGCGCCGACGTGATCAAGGTCGAGCCGCCTGGAACCGGCGACGACACGCGCACCTGGGGCCCGCCGTTCATTGAAGGCGAGTCCGCGTACTTTCTCGGGATAAACCGCAACAAGCGCTCGCTGACGCTCAACATGGCGGTGAAGGCGGGGCAGGAGATACTCGCCAGCCTCATCAGGAAGAGCGACGTGGTGGTCGAGAACTTCAAGCTCGGCACGCTCGAGAAGTGGGGCATCACCAATGACTGGCTGGAGAAGAACGCGCCGCGCGTCGTCCGCTGCTCGATTACCGGCTATGGCTCGAGCGGGCCCGACGCGGCGCTGCCGGGGTACGATTTCATCTTGCAGGCGGAATCGGGGCTGATGAGCATTTGTGGCGACGAGGACGGCACGCCGACCAAGTACGGCGTCGCGATCGTGGACGTGGTGACGGGGCTGTACGCCTGCAATTCCATCCTCGGGGCACTTGCCGCGCGGGAACGCACCGGCCGCGGCCAGCACGTCGAGGTGTGTCTCTACGATTCCGGCATAGCGATGCTGATCAACGTTGCTTCGAACTACCTGCTTACGGGAAAGGATGCGCACCGCTTCGGCAACGGGCATCCCAGCATCGTGCCGTACACGACTTACCCGACCGCCGACAGCATGATCGCGGTGGCGGTGGGCAACGACGGCCAGTTCGCGCGCTTCGCCGAGACCATCGGCCGCGGCGAATGGGCGCGCGACGCCCGCTTCGCGAAGAACCCGGACCGCGTGGCGAACCGCGATCTGCTCGATAGGCTGATCGCACAGGCGCTGGAATCCGGCAAGACCGCGGCCTGGATCGAAAAATTGCGCGCGGCCGGCGTGCCTTGCGGCCCGATCAACACGGTGGCGGAGGCGTTGAACGATCCGCATACGCTGGCGCGCGACATGGTGCGTACCGTCAAGCACCCGAAGGTGGGCGACCTTAGGATGGTGGGCATCCCGTTTCGCATGAACGGCACGCCGCCGTCAATCCGGCGCCCGCCGCCGCTGCTGGGGCAGCATACCGAGGAAGTGCTGGGCGGGGAGCTGGGCCTGTCCGTCGCGCGCATCGCGGAGCTGCGCGCGCAGAAAATCATCTAGCCGCCAATGAACGCCGATACACGCCGATAAGAAACGAAAGCCTCAAACACCGAATGGAAAATATTCACAAAACGTCGCCAACAGCCGGTAGAAAAACTTTGACATCCGGTTTCGTCATGGTTCTCGATTTTATTGCGTCTGGTGTTTTTGATCGTATCGGCGTTCATCGGCGTTCATCGGCGGCTGAAGATGGGGGGTTGTCATGATCACGGGGCTGTCGCACGTATCCATAGTAGTACCGAGCCTGGACGCGGCGGCTAAGCGGCTGAAGGAGGTCTACGGCCTCGAGGTCGGCGCGGCGACGGTTAACGAGCAGCAGGGCGTGCGGATGGCCTACGTCGAGCTCGCGAATGCCCGCATCGAGTTGATGGAGCCGTCGCGCCCGGACTCACCGGTGTCGAAGTTCCTGGAAAAGAACCCCGCCGGTGGCATTCATCATTTCTGCCTCAACGTGGCCGATGTTGCGGCGACCGCCAGGGTCGTGGCCGGAAAGGGTGTGCGAGTGCTGGGAGATGGATCGCCGCAGCATAATGTGCACGGCGAGCGCATCGCGTTCGTGCATCCCAAGGATTTCCTGGGGGCACTTGTGGAACTGGAGGAAAAAAGCAAAAGATGAGGGATACAAACAAGTTTCAAATCTCAAGCACCAAATTACAAACAAGCACCAAATCTCAAGGACCAAGCACCAAACGTTTGGAGTTTGGAATTTGAGTATTGTTTGGGATTTGGAGTTTGAGATTTATGTAGGATGAGGGAGGAACCGATGACCAATGATGTAACAAGACCATCGAGCACTTTTCATTTAGTTTTGCGCTCCGCGGTAATCGTTGCTGCCGCCGCATTTGCAATCCTCGTGACGAGTCAGAATGCGATGGCGCAAAACTATCCGGCGCGGCCGATCCGGATGCTGATCCCGTTTGCGCCGGGGGGCGCCACCGACATCATCGCGCGCATGATCGAGCCCAGGATGAGCCGAGCGCTCGGCCAGCAGATTGTCGTGGACAACCGGGCGGGCGCGGCCGGCAACATCGCGGTGGAGCTGACCGCGCAGGCGCAGCCCGACGGCTACACGCTTCTCGTCGGTAACATCTCCACCAACTCGATCAACCCGATTCTCTTCGCCGGCCGCACCAAAGTGAATGCGGTCAAGGACCTTGCCGGCGTCACCAAGCTCGTGGCGATCCCCAATTTCCTGCTCGGCAGCCCGAAGATGCCGGCGACGCTCAAGGAGGCGATCGAGTACGCGAAGGCGCGGCCGGGACTGCTGAATTTCGGG
>CAZCGD010000288.1:0-4435 GCA_964498105.1 uncultured Streptomycetaceae bacterium | reverse complement strand
CAGATCGTCATACCGGCGGCCCGCCCGAAGGATGAAGGATGAACGTGGAAGGATGATCCCCCGCTACGCGCGTAGCTCCTGGTCCCGGCCCTTCACTCACGTCCGGCCGGAAACCGAACGAAGCTAACGATAGGTCGGGATATTCCTGGCCGACGCGAAGCGTGGGGTCATCCTTCATCCTTCCACGTTCATCCTTCCAGGTTCATCCTTCATCCTTGGCATGTCTGCCGATAGTGCTAGCATTCGAAGCAGAAGGAGATAGCGATGAGTAAAGTGACATTGGTCGTGCCGGAGGCCCCGGTACCGGCGGCGGCGGTCATCGCCGGGCAGCGCAAGTACGCCAAGGGCGGGCTACGCCTCGGCGTGCTCGATAACAGCAAAGGCAACGCCGATCACCTCCTGCGGTTCATCGTGGAGGGCGTGAAGGCGACGCTGCCGATCGCGTCGGTGGTGATGACGCGCAAGGGTAGCGTCAGCCTGCCGGCGCCGGCGGACGTACTCGACCAGCTGACCCGGGAAGCGGACTTCGTCGTCAGCGCGATGGCCGATTGAGGTTCGTGCACGTCGTGGAGTGTCCACGACATGTGTGAGCTTCGGAAGCGCGGCCTCGTTACCGCCGTGATCGTCTCCGAACCCTTCCTCAAGCGGGGGAAGACGCAGGCGCGCGTCTTCGGCGTGCCGGACCTGCCGCTGCTGCTGATACCGCATCCGCTCGGCGGGCTCTCGCTCGAGCAGGTCGAGGGGCGTGCTGGTCACGCGGTGCCGAAGGTGCTGGAGATCATCAGGGAACATTTTAAATGACGGGCATCGCCGAGCTGTTGAAGGCGCCGGGCGCGAGCCTGGATGCCGAGGACGATTTCGACGCGGTGAACGTGTTGATGCGCGCGCGCGGCTGGAGCGACGGGCTGCCGCTGATTCCGCCAACCGCGGCTCGCGTCGAGCAAATGCTTGCTTACTGCGACCGGCCGTGGGACGAGCCGGTGGCGAAGATGGCGCCGCGCTACGGCGAGGCGACGCCGCTGCGGCTCGCCGCCAACGCGGTGATGGCGGGCTGCCGCCCGGAATATTTTCCCCTGCTGGCGCTCGCCATCGAGGCAATGTGCGAGGAGCCGTTCAATCTCTACGGCATCCAGGCGACCACGCATCTCTGCGCGCCGCTCGTCATCGTCAACGGGCCGGTGGTGAAGGAGCTCGACGTCAACGCCGGCTGCAACGCATTCGGCCCCGGCTGGCAGGCGAACGCCAGCATCGGGCGCGCGATCCGGCTGGCGCTCATCAACATCGGCGGCGCGATTCCCGCGCTCGGCGACATGTCCACCTTCGGCGCGCCGTCCAAGTTCAGCTATCTCGCCGCCGAGAACGAGGCGGCGAGCCCGTGGGAGCCGCTGCACGTGGAGCGCGGCTTGCCACGCGAGGCGAGCGCGGTTACCGTAATAGGCGCCGAGTGCCCGCACAACGTGAATGACCACGAGAGCATCACCGCCGAGGGCATACTCACGACCATCGCCGGCACCCTGCTCGATACCGGCACCAACGACATTTACTATGAGGCGCAGCCGCTCATCGTCATGGGCCCGGAGCATGCCAGGACCGTGGCGGACGGCGGCTACAGCAAGGCCGACGCGAGGCGCTACATCCAGGCACGCGCGCACCTGCCGCTCGGCCGCTTCTCGAAGGAGAATATCGAGCGTCGCATGCGCATCACGTGGAAGGACAAGTACGCCAACGCCGGCATGGACGCGCCGGTCTACATGGTGCAGCGCCCCGAGGACATCCTGATCGCGGTGATCGGCGGCGCCGGCAAGCACTCGGCCGTGATCCAGACCTTCGGCGCCACCAAGGCCGTCACCCGCGCGCTCAAGACCCGCGACGGGAAGTATGCGAAGTCCGTCGCCGATTTTCGCGGGAAGTGACGCGGTGCGGGTGACCCCGGGGCCTCAGGTAAAGCGTCGCAGGTAAAGCGTCTCAGATGAAGCGTCTCAGATACTGCGTCTCAGGAGAAGCGTGCAAAATACACGTTGCCTGCTGCGCCGTACCTGCGACGCAGTATCTGAGACGCTTTACCTGGGACGCACCACCTGAGACGCAAAAATGTTGGGAGGACCAATGAAGTGCTATTACATCAATTCCGTCAACGGCAAGACCGTCTTCGAGCCGCGCGAAGTGCCCAAGCCGCAACCCAAGGCAGGGGAGGTGCTGGTGCGCGTGCGCGCCGCCTCGTTGAACCGCGGCGAGATCCTCGCCAGCATCAGCCTCCACAAGGTGCACGAGCCGCATCCCGCAGGCGCGGATTGCGCGGGAGAGGTGGAGGCGGTGGGCGAGGGCGTCACCGCGTTCAAGCCTGGCGACCACGTGCTCGGGCGCGCGCGGGGCTCTTTCGCGGAATACGTCATCATGTCCGCTGTTCAGGGGACCTTGAAGCCGCCGCGCCTCACGTGGGAGCAGGCGGCCGCGGTTCCGGTAGTGTCGGTCACTGCGTACGAGGCTATCTGCCAGTACGGCAAGCTCAAGGCCGGCGAGACGCTGCTGGTGGCGGGGGCCGCTTCCGGCGTCGGCATGATCGCCGTGCAGGCGGGAAAGTACCTGGGCGCCAAAGTGATCGGCATCTCGCGCTCGAAGGACAAGCTCGAGAAGCTGAAAGCCATCGGCCTCGACACCGGCATCGTGGCGTCCGGCGGCGGCTTCGCCGACAAGGTGCTGGAAGCGACCGGCGGCAAGGGCGTCAATCTTTCACTCAATCTCATCGGCGGCAGCGCCTTTCCCGACCTGGTGCGCTCGGCCGCCAACCAGGGGCGGATCGCGATCATCGGCTACGTGGACGACCAGCACCACGCCGAAATCGACCTGGAAACGGTGCACGGCAAGCGCCTGCAGATCTTCGGCGTCTCGAACGCGCTGATGTCCGCGCCGCAACGGGCGGAAGCGATGCGCGGCTTCGCCCGCGACCTGCTACCGGGCTTTGCGGAAGGGCGCATCACGCCCATCATCGACAAGGTGTTTCCGTTCGACCAACTGCCGGCCGCCAAGGCCTACGTCGAAAGCAATGCCCAACTGGGAAAAGTCGTGGTGCGCATGCCTTAGAGCGCCTAACATAATGAAACGCGCGTGCGTTGCGAGTCAGAATTGTCGATAGTGCGAAGCGAGGCGCAGCCAATACTCGCTGTATTGGCAAGCCTCGCGACAAAGCTAGCGGCGATTCTGGCCGCAACCCCCTGTGGGCTGGCACGGTTTTGGCCCGCTGCTTTGGGCTCGGTGCTCGCCCAGTGCGAAGTCCGGCAGTGCCGCTGGTCCCGCGTCGCCAAAACCGTGACAGCGCAGCGTGTGTTTCAATATGATAGGCGCTCTTAGTAGTCAATCGGGGACGGCTGTCCCCGGTTTCGTCGCCAAAAAGAACCTAATTCGATTGCCCTGTTCATGACAAACCACGCCAATCTCCCTTGAGTGCCGATACCCCCGAGTCCAGCCGCAAGGCGCAGATTGACGCTCTGCTGCTCAAGCTCCCGGGCGTCAGCGCCAGAAAAATCAACGGCCTTGACGCCTACTTCGTCAGCGACAAGATGTTCGCCTGCATCAGCGGCCGCGGCGTCGGACTGCGCCTGCCTGCCGCCACTGCGACCGAACTGCAGTTCTCAAGGGACAACGTCGTCCCGTTTCAGCCCACCGGATTGGCAAGTTCGAGGGAATGGATACAGATCGACCGCGCCGAGGCGGCCGACTACGAGAATGACCTCCAGCTGTTTCAGGCCTCGCTCGAGTTCGTGAAGGCTGCCCGGACCCGCTAGCAGCTTGTCGGGCTTTCGCCCCGACAATCTGCTGAATGGAACGACAGGCTGCTGGCAGCAAAACCGCCCGCGGATTTCGAATGAAACCCGGGGTAACGACCCCGATTCTTCCCCATGAAGATATATCTGGTGGTGCTGATCTCGGCTCTCAGCCAGATCGGGTTCAGTGGCAGCCGGGTTGCCGTGTCGCTTCATGCTCTGGAGCTGACCGCCAATCCATTCGCGATCGGCGTGGTCATCGCGTTCTATGCGCTTTGCCCCATGCTGCTGTCGATCGTCATCGGCAAGTTTGCAGATCGGGCGCCACCGCTATTGCCGGTAATCCTGGGCTCTGCCGCCATGACTGCCGCGCTGATTCTGCCGCCCTTGTTCCACGGGCTTGAGGTGCTGTGTTTGACGGCCTTTGTGCTGGGCCTGGCTCACCAGGTTTTCAGCATCCCGCTGGAGGCCATCGTCGGCGGAATCGACGGCGCAAAAAACCGCGCCCGCAATTATGCCTTCATCACCATGGGCTGGTCCGCCGCCAATTTTCTCGGGCCGCTGATTGCCGGATTCTCGATCGACTACATCGGCCAGTTGCAGGTCTACCTGGTGCTGGCTGCGCTTACCGCGGCGCCGATCCCGATCCTGTTACTGAGGCCCGCCCTGTTGCC
>CAZCGD010000287.1:0-1662 GCA_964498105.1 uncultured Streptomycetaceae bacterium | reverse complement strand
GTGGCGCTCATCAGCGGCCTGGCGCTGGTGGCGGCGCTCAATATTTACCTGTTTGCCGGCGTGGCCAAGTTGTCCGAAGCGGAGAAGGTGGTGATCTACCGCCAGGTCTACCTGATCGCCATGGTGATTCCGTTCATCTCGGTCTTCGGCGTCGCGCTGGCGTTCTTCCTCAAGCAACGTGACCTGCGGCGCCTCGTCGCGCAAGGCAAGAACCCGGCGGAGGCGCGCAAGCTGCTGGAGGTGCAGGAAGAGAGCCCCGCTCCCAACTGGTGGATACTCGGCGGCAGCGTGGCCTTCGTCGCGTTTTCGCTCGGCATGGGCTTCAGCCGCATCGAGTACAACCAGGAGATCATTCTCGCCGGGTCGCTCGCGATCATCGCTTTTCTCATCGCGAAGCTTACCCGCGAGCTGGAACCCGAAGCGCGTGCCACCTTGATCGGCACCGCGGTCGTCATATTCGTGTTCCGCGCCGTACCCTCCCCTGGCGAAGGCCTCACCTGGTGGATGATCGACGAGCTGAAGTTCGACCAGCAGTTTCTCGCGGTGCTCTCGCTCATCGCCAGCGTCCTGACACTGTTCGGCATGTTCCTGTTCCGCCGTTTCATGGCGGTGCGCTCGATCGGCTACGTCGTGGGGTTCCTGACGCTGGTCGGCGCCGTGCTGTCGCTGCCCATCGTCGGGTTGATTTTCGGCCTGCACCAGTGGACCGCGGCGGCGACGGGCGGCATGGTGGACGCGCGCTTCATCGTGGTGGTGAATACGGCGCTCGAGTCGCCGCTGGGGCAGATCGCCATGATCCCCATGCTCGCCTGGATCGCGAACTCGGCGCCGCACAACCTCAAGGCCACCTACTTCGCCATCATGGCCTCGTTCACCAACCTCGCGCTGTCGGCTGCCCAGCTCGGCACCAAATATCTAAACGAGGCTTACGTTGTGACCCGGGAAGTAAAGGACGCTGCCACCAGGGCCGTGGTGACCCCCGCCGACTACAGCCAGTTGGGCGAACTGCTGATCATCCAGCTCGTCATCGGCCTGGCACTGCCCTTCGCAGCGATCCTGGTCGTGCGCGCGCTGGGGCTGCGCTGGGCGTAGAAGTTGCATGAAAAACAAGAATGGACAGGATTAACAGGATTTACAAGATTAATTCAACACCAAGACCAGAACGACAGTACCAATTAGATTCAAACATGGAACTACTGCTCTTGATTTTGTTTCGGTCTAATCCTGTTAATCCTGTCCATTCTTGGGTTCTAGCGCAGCGTAACTAGTTCTTCGGCGCTGGTCGGATGGATCGCCACCGTGTCGTCGAAGTCGCGCTTGGTCGCCCCCATGCGCACCGCCACCGCGAACCCCTGGAGCATCTCGTCCGCGCCCGGGCCGAAAACGTGGCAACCGACGACCTTCTCCTTTTTGCCCACCGTCACCAGCTTCATCGCCGCCTTCACCTTGCGCTGCGTGAACCCGTAGAAGAGCGGCGTGAACTCGGTCCGGTAGACCTTCACCGCGTCGCCGTGGCGCTCGCGCGCCTGCGCTTCCGTCAGGCCGACCGTGCCGACCGGCGGATGGCTGAAGACGACCGTCGGGATGTTCTCGTAGACCAGCTTGCGCTGCGGCTGGCCGCCGAACAGACGGTCCGCGAGGCGGCGTCCGGCGGCGATCGCC
>CAZCGD010000286.1:0-3469 GCA_964498105.1 uncultured Streptomycetaceae bacterium | reverse complement strand
GCAGGCCGCGCAGGAGAAGGAGCTTCGGTTTGAGGGTCGCGATGCGGCCGCGCACGTCGAAGGCGTCTATCGCCATCAGGTCGTGATACTGGGACAGTGGGCCCACCTGGCGGTGCCGCTCCAGCAGGCGCTCGCGCAAGCCCGGCTCCACCAGGTGCATCGCGCTGCGCTGATACGCGAGCCACTCTTCGTAGACCTTCGGGTCCTTCAGTGCGCGCAGACGCATCTCGTAGGTGCCCGGCGCGCGCACCTTGGGCCGCACCGCAACCGTCATCACCACGAGGCCCTTCACTTCATCCGGATAGTCGAGGCCATACTGCAGCGCAATCGACGCGCCCAGCGTGTAGCCGACCAGGACGAGATCCTTATTGAGGCCCTGCGCCCACAGCCAGCCGCGCACCCACTCCGTGTAGCGCGCAACGTCCGGACAGCGGGTGCCCTCCAGGTGCCCGGGCAGGTTGGGCGCGACGCTGTCCGGGAAATGCCGGCGTTGATAGTCATACGCATCCGCGCAGGCGCCCGCGCCCGGACCGTGGAGGAACACGAGTTGCGGCATACAAAGTTCCTTGGCAATAGGGTAAGACTGGCAAGGGCAACTCTAACTCAATTCAGATACATTAGTTGCTGTCCTCGGTCTTCTGCTGCATCACCAGGCGCCGGAATTTGCCAGGTTGTCATGAGGCAGGTCCTGGGTCCATACTTTTGCGAACAGCACATGCCAGGGAGGAGAGTTCATGACCCGCATCGCTTTCTCGATGTTCTTGTGCGCCGCCGTGGGATGGTTTGCCGGCGGCGCCTTCGCGCAGAGCTACCCCGTCAAGCCGATCCGCGTCATCGTTCCCGCGGCGCCGGGGGATAGTTGCGACGTGCTCTCGCGTCTGATCGGGCAGAAGGTCGGCGAGCGCCTGGGGCAACCGCTCGCGGCGGACAACCGCGTGGGCGCCGGCGGCCAGTTGGGCCTGCAACTGCTCGCCCAGGCCCCGGCGGACGGCTACACCATCGGCTGCGGGCAGGGCGGCAACATGGTGATCGTGCCGATCGCCTACAAGAAGGTCGCCTACGACTCGCTGAAGGATTTCGTGCCGATCCAGATCCCGGTGACCAATTTCCTGGGGCTGGTGGTGCACCCCACCGTGCCGTTCAAGAACGTGAAGGACCTGGTCGCCTACGGCAAGGCCAACCCCGGCAAGCTCGTCTTCGGCAGCAACGGCGAGGGCGCGTTCATCCACTTCTCGGTCGAGCTGCTGCGCACGCTGGGGGGCTTCACCTACCTGCACGTGCCCTACAAGGGTGTGGCGCCCGTCCTCACCGATATCATCAGCGGGCGCATCGACTCGACGATCACTTCCTTCGTCTCGGTCAAGCCGTTCGTCGACTCCGGCCGGCTGAAGCTCCTCGCCATCGGCCGCGCCACGCGCGCGCCCAAGTACCCCGATTACCCGACGATCGCGGAGACGCTCCCCGGCTACGAGAACAGCGGCTGGTTCGGATTCATCGCGCCCGCCGGCACCCCGCGCGAGATCGTGGTGCTGCTCAACAAGGAAATGAACCGCGCCATGACGCAGCCGGACGTGCGCGAGAAGCTGGACGCCTACGGGCTCGAGATCCACACCGAATCACCGGAGTACTTCGGCAACGTCATCCGCAGGGACATGGAGAAGTGGGGCAAGGTCGCGCGCGACATCGGCTTCAAGCAGCTCTGAGAGCAGGAACCCCCGCGCCGCTTGCGTGATCCTGGAACCTGACGCCGGTTGTTGGCCGCCCAGGCCCGCGCGGAGTCGCGCGCGGGCTGTCCCCCTTTGATTCTTTAGTTCTGCAATATCCGAGAGCACTTTGATTTAGGTCAAAGAGCGGCGCGCTCCGCGGCATTATCGTTGTACCAGTCCTTGGAATGCAGCCCGGTAACAGACATTTCGGGAGGATCCCATGCTGGTTCGAGATCGAATGAGCACACCCGCGGTGACGATTGGCTCGGGCGCGGATTACAAGTCCGCGCTAAGGGAGATGGAAAGTCATTCGCTGCATCACCTGCCCGTGCTGGATCGGGACGGGCAGCTGGTAGGCATGGCGGCCGAGCGCGACCTTCTCGTTGCCGCGATGCACTATCTGCAGTCCGACGTGGAAGTCGGCGACGTGATGCATCGCGGCGTCGTCACCGCAACGCCCGGCATGAGCCTCGCCAGCGCGGCCAGGCTCATGGCGAGCAAACGAATCGGCGGTCTTCCGGTGGTCGATGACACCGGAGCGCTGGTCGGCATCATCACCGAAGTCGATATTCTGAGGGCCTTCGCAGAATTCGATTGACCCGTCCAACCCGTCACTCGTCACTCAAGATTTCTGCCAACGTTTCGGCAGAAATCGTCGCCGCCTGCGCGAAGCCCGTAATGACGCGCACCTCGGTTGGAACGATGGCGAACAGCGTGAAGTCGCCCAGCTCGAACAGTTCCACCATATCCGGAAACCGCGCGCTGTAGGCCGCGCGCGCCGCGTCGTGGCGCGGGCCGTTCCGCGCGATCGGCTCCGCCCGCCCCTGCATCGAGACGCGCGCGAACGCGTGCGGCGCCTGCGCGCCGCTGTCGGGCTCCATGACCATCAGGCCCACGTTCGCGTCCGCGAGCATTTCGCGGGTATGGGCGGACAGGCTGCTCACCAGCACGACGAATGCAAACGGCTCCGCGATCAACGCGTAGGGGGCCATCGAAACGGCCGGTGCTCCGGCGCGCACCGTGCCGAGAGCTGCGACCCGGCAACGCCGCACCAGCTCGGCGGCGCGATTGGCGGATTCTTCCTTCGCCTGTTTCGGGTTTTCCCCCACACCTTCATCCCTCCGGCCCGGTCCGCTGCATCGTGCCGGGCGTTCGCCGTCTCTAACGTGCGCAGGCGCGTTCTTCGAAACCCCGGCTCACTCGCCCGTCACTCGAAAAACGTAAAGGTCCGCGTTTCGATGCTTTCCCTCGGCGGAGCCCCGGCCGGCGTCGCCGGATCGTCGAACGCGCTGTGCGCGGTGAAGCGCGAGGGCTTGCCGGCATCGGAATCGAACACCTTGAACACCAGCGCCTCGTCACGCTCCATCTGCGGGAAGTAGTACCACTCGTGCGCCGGGTTGTGTGCGATGTGGTAGACCTCGCCGGTGCGGTCCTTGTAGCGCCGCTCGACCCGGATGAAACCCTGCTGCGGAATCGAGCGGCCGTCGCAGATGCCGAGCGGATCGATCAGCACCTTGCCGCGGATCGGCCGCCACACCTGGATGATGGCCCAGCGCTTCTTGAAGCGGCGCCCGGCCTCGACGTCGCCGACGATCTCGCGCAGCCGCCGCGGCGCGGACGCCTCGGTATAGTCGTTGTGCACGCCCTTGACCGTCGGCCGTACGTTCATTGTCTTCTGCATCTCTTCGTCACTGACGCGGATGGTGTGGTCGAACACCACGACATCGGACGCGCCGGAATGCTTCCTGATCAGCGCCTGCACC
>CAZCGD010000285.1:0-9740 GCA_964498105.1 uncultured Streptomycetaceae bacterium | reverse complement strand
ACCGGCTCCGGCTGCGAGAAGAACGCGAGCAGGATGTGATAGACCATCCTGTAGTTCTTCTGCACGAAGCTCGCGTGCGAGATGCCCGCCATCACCGCGAACTGCTTGTCGGGGTTGGGCAGGCGCTTGAAGAACTCCACCAGGTCGTCGAACGACGCGATGCCGTCGAACTGGCCGCGCATGATGAGGGTCGGCACCGTGATCTTCGCGGGATCGACCACCGGCAGCTTCGAGCACATATCGACGTAGGTGCCGGTCGGCACCGAGCTCTCGATGGCGAGGATGGCGTCGGCAAACGCCTCGATCGCTTTCTCCTCGGCGCAGCCCGGGTGGTCGCGGTTGAAGATGGAGTGCACGAACGCGCGGTCGATCGGCCGGCGGTTCACGGCGGAGAATTCGGCCAGCTTCTTGCGCCGCTCGCCGAGCGTCGGGCTGCCCTCCCCGGTCCACACGAAGGCGTCCAGCGCGAGCCGCGACACGCGTTCGGGATGGCGCTGGGCGAACAGCGCCGCGCGCAGCGCGCCCGAGGAAATGCCGTAGGCCATGAACTGCTTCACGCCCCGCGTCTTCATGATGTAGTCGGTGGCGGCCTTGAGGTCGTCCACGCCGTTGGCGATGTCGCAGTTGATGTCGCGGGTGCCGGAGCGGCCGTAGCCTTCCAGGTCCACGCACCAGGTGTCGAAACCCTGCTTCGCAAAATATTCCATCGCGGAGGAATCCGGGCGGCCCGGCACCTGCAGGTCGAAGCTCGCCTGCGAACCCATGGACGACCCATGCACGAACAGGATGGTGCCCTTCTTCTGCTGCGTGACGGCCGGCTTTTCCCAGATGAACAGCTTCACGTCGCCCTTGCGGGTCCAGTGCTCCTTGCCGGTGATGGCGATTTCTGCGGGCTTGTTCATGGCGTGAGTTCCGTTTCTGTTTGAAGGACTGGCAGGCGGCGCGCTTTTTCGGCGGCAGGAGTCCGTCGGAAATCGGTGCGGCGCCGGGGCGGTAGAGTAGCTTCTCCGGTGGGCAGGGTCAATCCATGTCACGCCCCACCACGTCACGATTCACCATGTCACGCTTCACCATGTCACGCTTCATTTCTCCCTTGGATCGTGAAGTTCCGCGTCCGGGGCCAGATATTTTCCCGAGCGGATGGACTTCACCTGGTTGGCCAGCGCGAGCGCCGCGTTGCCGACCTCGGTGAAGAGATCCTTGTCCTTGTCCAGGTCCTCGTGACTGTTCGCGTAGGGTTGATACCAGCCGATCCAGCTGTCCAGTACCGCACTGGGGCCGGCCGAGATCATGCCGATATCGGTGAGCCAGTCGGCCAGCATGCGGCGCAGGTTCTCCGGGCCGGCCGCGTCGCCGTGCGCAACGATCGAAAACGCGCGGCCCGCGAGGTGCTTGGGATAATCCCAGCCCGCAAGCTCCAGTTCCTTCGCCAGTACCGGGCTCTTGCCCCTGGTGGTGGTGGGATCGGGATTGCCGCCGTCGGCGCACACCAGCCGGTCGATCATCAGCTTCAAGCTCGCCGGCGCCTGGTACCAGTGCACCGGACACAGGATCATGACGCCGTGCGCGGCCACCCAGCGCGGGTAGAGGTCATTCATCCAGTCGTTCACCTGCCCTACCGCGTGATTGGGATAGCACGAGCACGGCCAGTGACAAAGCGGCTGGGCGGTGGACACGCAGGCTTTGCACGGATAGATCGTCTTCAACGGCTCGTCGGCGAGCGTCGAGATGTCGAGGAAATCCACTTCGTGCCGCGGCAGCGCTTCAATCGCCTTTTGTGCGTGCTGGGCCAGGCGGCGCGTCTTGGAGATCTCGCCGGGGCAGGTGTGCTCGCTGCGGGTGGAGCCGTTGACGATGAGGATACGCGTCGGTGATGCGGGATCCTTCTGGCGTTTTTCCGCGGCGTCGATCGCGGCGCGGGCCTCAATCCACTCGACGGGCAATTCGAACTTCGGGTCGGCGTAACCCTTGCCCGCGGGCTGCTTGCGCGGCGACTTGCGGTAGACGATGTAGCCGTCCCACGCCGTCTCGAATACCTTCTCGAGCTCGGCCTTGACCCCGTCGAACGCGGGATCGTAGAAACGGGCATAGAAACGCTCGCGGTACTGCTCCTTGGTCAGCGGCACCCACTCCGTCTGGCGCCGCACGGCTGGCTTGTCCATAGTCCACCTCCCACGGTTCAGGTTTCAAGTTCAAGGTTCAAGGTTCCGGGATTGCGGTGCTGCTTTCCGGATTACGCGCCGATGATACGGTCTTGCGACGGGAACGGATGCCATTGCCAAAAGATCCTAACCATGACAGGATACGCCGCTTTTTCGCGACGCAAGATCCTGATGCAAAACCGCCCACACGATAACGGGAGTCAATAACGGTGAAGACCTTACATCCAGCCTACTCGAGATTCCTCGCGGCAGCAGCGATGCTTCTGGCGAGCCAGGGGAACGCGGTTGCGGCGGCGGCAGATGCGGGAAAGAGCGCGCTGGGCCGCTATCCGGAGCGCGTCTACGTGCCCAACTCGTTGGCTAACACCGTGCACGTCATCGATCCCAGGACGTTCAAGATTACGGCAACCTTTCCCGTCGGCCAGGTCCCGCACCACATCACGCCGTCCTGGGACCTGACGAAGCTGTACGTCACCAACACCGGCGGCAACTCGCTGACCGTGATCGACCCGATGACGGGCGGGGTAACCGGAACGATTCCCGTCGAGGATCCGTACAACCTCTATTTCACGCCGGACGGAAAAATGGCGATCGTGGTCGCCGAGCGCCATAAGCGCCTCGATTTCCGCCACCCCGAAACCTGGAAGCTGATCAAGAGCGTGCCGGTAAAGTGGCCCGGTGTCGATCACCTCGCGTTCAGCCGCGACGGCGGCTACCTCGTTGCGAGCTGCGAGTGGTCCGGCCGCATCGTCAAGGTCGACCTCGCGAAACTCGAAGTGGTGGCCGACATGGCGCTCGGCAAGACCCCGATCGACGTCGTGCGTCCGCCGCGGCAGCATCTCATGTTCGTCGCCGACCAGAGCGATCACGGCGTATTCGTGGTCGATCCCGACGCCTGGAAACAGGTTGACTTCATCCCCACCGGCCGTGGCACGCATGGCATCCTGCTGAGCCACGACGAGAAATCACTCTACGCGAGCAACCGCCTGGAGGGATCGATCTCGGTAATTGACATCGCCACGCGCAAGGTAACAGCCACGTGGAAAACGGGCGGCAGCCCGGACATGGGCCAGCTCTCGCCCGACGGCAAGCAGATGTGGATTTCCAGCCGCTACGGCGCCGGGGTGATGGTCATCGACACGACCACCGGCAAGGTGATTGCCAGGATCCCGACCGATGCCGGCCCGCACGGAATGACCTACTTTCCGAACTCCCGCAGCACCCGCTCGCTCGGCCACAACGGCGTGTACCAACTCGACTAAAGTAGATCCCGACCTACTTGTCCTTTTTCTCGAACCCGTCGGCGTTATCCTGCCGGGCCTGCGAGAGCTCCGACGCGAAGAACCAGCGCACGTATCCCACCATGCCGCAAGCGCCCACGTACCAGGCTGCAAGGGCAAGCACCAGCAGGACGACGGCGACCGGGCTGGGCAGGACCAGCACCGCCGCGCCCGCCGCCGCGGCAGAAAGCGCGAGGCCCATGAGCATCGGCTTCCAGCGGCTCCGGTCCGGGGCCATCAGCGAGCGAAGATGTTCGCCAGACAACATACCCTCTAGTTCTACTCAAAACTCAACATTCAAAATTTAACACTGTAGTCTTGGCGGCCTTGGCGTGCTTGGCGGTTCAATTCTTGTTCTTGTTTTTATCTGCGTTCATCTGCGGTTCCATTTTTGAATTTTTTGGCGTCTTGGCGTCTTGGCGGCTAACTTCCGGTTTTACCGTCTCAGGCGGAAGTAAATCTCAGGCAATTTTTTCGGCAGCGAGTTGATGTGATCCAGCACCATGTAGTGCCCGCGCCCGAAAATCTGCGGCAGGTACTGGTTGGCCATGGTGTCCACCGTGATGCAGAACGGGTGCACGCCCCGCGCCACCGCCTCCTTCACCGCCATGCGCGTGTCCTCGTGCAGGTAACGCCGGTCCCCCCCGTCGTCGTAATCCTCGGGGCGCCCGTCCGACAGGATCAATAGCAGGCGCCGCCGGCTCTCGATGCCGTCGAAGCAGGCGGTGGCGTGGCGGATCGCCGCGCCCATGCGCGTGGCGAGCCGGCCCGACATGCCGCCGATCTGGCTGCGCACGTCCTGCGACAGCGGCTGCTCGAAGTCCTTGATGGTGTAGTAGCTGACGTTGTCGCGGTACTTGGAGCAGAAGCCGGCGATGGAATAGGCGTCGCCCACCTCCTCCATGCTCTCCGCGAACAGCAGCACGCCCGCGCGCACACGGTCCACCAGCCGCCCGCCGCCCTCCGGCAGGTGCTGCATGATGGAGGTGGACATGTCGGCGAGCAGCGTCACCGCGATCTCGCGCTGGCGCATCTCGCGCCGCCGGTAAATCGCCGCACTCGGCGAGCGCCCGGCCTTTTTCTCCACGACGTAGCTGACCACGGCATTGATGTCGATGTCGTCGCCGTCGAACTGCCGCAGCCGCGGCGCAAGCCGTGTCGGCTTCTGCGCCTGGATCGCCTTCTTCAGGCGCTTCAGCGCGACGGAGTACTGGTTCATCAGCCGGTTGGTCTCGGTGATGTTCGATTCAGCGAGTTTCTTTTCCTGCACCCAGCTCCAGTTGCGCTTGTAGCGCCCCTCGCGGTAGTCCCATTCCGGGTACGGCACGCCCTTGTCGGACGAGCCGGTGTTCTGGCGCTGTTCCTCCGAGCGGCCGGAGGCGCGGGTCGAGGCGCCGCTGGAATCTCCGAAGCCGGCGATCTCCTGGCGCTTGCCGCCGTCGCGCTCGTCGCCGCTTTCCGCGTTCTGTGGGGTCTGCGCCTCTTCCTCGCCGCTGTCCTGCGGCTGCGTCTCGCCGTCGGCGCCGGCCTGCGTCTGTTGCTGCTGCTGGTCCTGCTGTTGCGGGTGCGCGAGCCGCGTCGTATTGGGTCCGTGCCCGGGCAGGTACGCGGCGTGGAACGCCTCGAGATCGCTGACGCCCGGCAGCTCTTTGTCAGCGTAGATCGCGGCCGCGATGCGCCACGCATCCGCCACCGTCGCCGCCGGGTCGAGCAGCGGTGCAAAACGCCCGCCGACTGCGCCATCGCCGCGGGACGCCGCCAGTGCCTGCTCCACGCCGGTAAGCGCCAGGTTGTAATAGGCGCCGGTCTCCGGATGACGCGGGCCCGGGCGCGCGGCAGCGAGCAGCCGCGACAGGTAGTTGGGCACCAGTTGCTGGACCTGGAAATCCACCCGCAGGTCCTCGCACAGGTCGAAGATCAGCTGGAAACGCAGCGCGTCGTCACCGTAGCGCGCATAGAGCGGCGCCCACGAGACCGGTCCCGACTCGGGAAACTCTGCGCCCGCGATCGCGAACAGCTTTTTCATCGCCAGGCGGTCGAAGGTGCCGAAGCGCATGTGGCCCGCGGTGTGCAGGGCCGAGAGCACCGCTTCGTCGCGGTTCGGCATCACCGCCGGGAAATAAATGCTGCGGCCGTCGGTTTCGACGAATGGACGCCCTTTCTCCGGCGACCAGCTGCCCTCCTTGACATCGAAGCTGCCGCCAAACCAGACATCGAGCAGCATGGCCAGCAGGCGGTTGCGGTCCGCGAACCTGAAGCCCGGCAGCTGGTCCAGCAGGAGCGCCAGGCTTTCTTCAGACTCGAGACGAAAATAGGCCTCGCCGCGCGCGCGGCCCGCCTGCAGGATATCGGCGCCGCGCATCGCCCACGGCAGGATCGCCTGCGCGCCAAGGAGGTTGCGCACGCGGATGCCTCCCGCCAGGTAGGTGGCGAGCAACAGCTTTCTCGATTCGAACAGCTCCTCCGCCGGCTGCGTGAGCTGCTCGATGCCGGTGATGCCCTGGCGGCCGGACAAGTCCACCACCGGCGTCGTGAAATAGGCGCACCCGCTCTCGACCTGGCGTTCGCACCAGACGAAGCCGATCTCGGCCCAGCGCCGCTGCCCGGCGTGGCCCAGCGAGCCGTAGGCCCGCGGCAGGTTGGCCATGAACCCATCGAGCGCGCGCCACGCGCCGCGCCAGCGCGAGAAGTGCTGCGCTTGCTCCGTCCACTCCAGCACCGTCTCGGAAACGCGTTCCGCCTCGCCGCTGCCGCGCACGAAGGCGCGGCCGGCCTCCCGGTCGTAGTGGTGCAGCTTGCGGCAGGCGAGCAGCCAGGCAAGCGCCACGGCATCCCCGTGCGGGCGGATGGCCGGCAGCACCTTCTCGATTTCGTGGTGCGCAGCCGGGCTCGAGTCGCGCAACTGCGTGAGCTGCTCGTCGATCGCGGCTTGACTGGAAGAAGTGGAGCCCATCTTAAAGTTCAAGAGCAGTATTCAGCCACGGAAACACACGGGAACACACGGAAGAAATCACAAACAAAACAGCGGGCATCTGCTTGGTAAGGCACTGACTCGACGAGCAGAGCCCTGTTCTTGCCGCTCGCCCCAAGGCCACAATCCTTGCTTCCGAGTCCGTGTGTTTCCGTGTGATTCCGTGGCCGAAATCTTCTTGCTTTCAACTCAGGAATCTCCGTGTGATTCCGTGGCCGAAAGTCCTTGATCACGCACCGAAGTGCGCCTGCACGATTTCCATCAGCGCCTCGGCCAGTTCTTCGTCGTCGGTGATCGGATTGACCATCGCCACCTGGCAGGCGGCGATGGGGTCGAGGCCCGCGTTCATCATGTTGGCGGCGTAGACCAGCGCGCGCGTGGAGGCCGACTCCTCCAGACCGTGGTCCTTCAAGAGCCGCGCTTTGCGGCCGGCAGTCACCAGCTGGTGCACGATCTCCGGCGCGATCCCGGCGGCCTCGTTGAGAACGATCTTGCGCTCGATCTCCTCCGATGGAAAATCGAAATTGAGGGCGATGAAGCGCTGCTTGGTGGACGGCTTCAGGTCTTTCAGCACCGTCTGGTAGCCGGGATTGTAGGAAATCACCAGCATGAATTCATCGTGGGCTTCGATTTCCTGGCCCTTTTTCTCGATGGTGAGCTGCCGCCGGTGGTCAGTCAGCGAGTGGATCACCACGGTCGAATCGGTGCGCGCCTCGACGATCTCGTCGAGATAGCAGATCGCGCCGACCTTCACCGCGCGGGTGAGGGGGCCGTCCTGCCACACCGTCTCCGAGCCTTCCAGCAGGAAGCGGCCGACGAGGTCGGAGCTGGTCAGGTCCTCGTGGCAGGACACGGTAACGAGCGGGCGCTTCAACTGGAACGCCATGAACTCGAGAAAACGCGTCTTGCCGCAGCCGGTGGGGCCCTTGAGCATTACCGGCAGGCGCTTCTTGTAGGCGGCCTCGAACACCGCAATCTCGTTGCCCTGCGGCTCGTAGTACGGCGATTTGTCGCCCGCCTGCGGCAGCTGGACGATGTCGCGCTCGACTCCGCGTATGCGATTCACTGCTGTCTTCATCTAAACCCCGTTAAATTAGCCGCCAAGGCGCCAAGGACGCCAAGAAAACCTAATTACTACCGTATTGTAGGGCACACCGGGACGTCGCGAAACCTGTCTCGCGCGTAGCCTGGAAAAAAACAGCCCCTCCCCTACAAGACCACCGGCCGGTCCGGCAGCTCGCCGGGATTCCTGCTACGGGCGGGGAAGAGCGTTGCCAGCAGTGTCGTGATTTCCGCGATGCCCTCGAGCACGCCCTGCTCAAAGCGCCGCGCACGGAATGCCTCCTCCATGCGGTGGCAGATGGCGTCCCACTGCGCCTGCCCGACCTTCGCGCTGATGCCGCGATCGGCGACGATCTCGATACTGCGGTCCCCCAATTGCAGGTAGATCAGCACCCCGCTATTCTCCTCGGTGTCCCACACGCGCAGGCGCGCGAACGTGTCGAGCGCGCGGCCCCGCGGCGTAACGCCCCGCAGCAGCGGCAGCAGCCCGACCCCGGCCTCGATCGCCACGCGCAGCTCGCCACGATGGGAGGTCTCGGACTGCCTCACTGCATCCTCGATACGCTTCAACGCCGCGCGAGAAAATACCCGGAACACCAGCCAGTCCGGCGCAACGAGGTGCCTGCAAACACGTTTAAGGTTCATCACCAGCTCCCCGAAGCCCCGCCGCCGCCGGAGCTGCCACCACCGCCGCTGAATCCGCCGCCGCCCGACGAGCCGCCGCCCGACCAGCTTCCACCGCCGGAAGACCAGTTGCCGCCGGACGACCAGCCGCTTCCTTGGCGGCCGGTGGCGCCGATGAACAGGCTCACCACGAATGCGACGAGGCCGATGATCGCCGCGGCAATCAGGCCCGCCAGCACGTAGCCGACGATACCCGCGGCGGCGCCGGCAACCCCTGCTCCGAGGAGCCGGCCCAGCAGCGAATGCAGCAGCTGGCTCGCCATGGCGAGGATGATGAAACCGATGAAGAGCGTTTCGGTGCTCCAGCCGGACCCCGGAGCCGCGGTACGCCTGGGCGGCGGCATGGATTCGCCCTCGATCAGCTTGCTCAGGCGATCCGTGCCCGCGCTGATGCCACCGTAGAAATTGCCCTGCTTGAACAGCGGCACGATGTCCTCGTCGATGACGCGCTTGCCGGTCGCGTCGGGAATCGCGCCTTCGAGCCCATAGCCGACCTCGATGCGGAGCTGGCGGTCGTTCTTGGCGACGAGCAGCAGCACCCCGTCGTCCACGCCTTTGCGGCCGAGTTTCCAGTGCTCGAACACGCGCACTGCGTACTGCTCGACGGTCTCGGGCCTGGTGCTCTCCACCAGCAGCACGGCAACCTGGCTGCCCTTGCGTGCTTCAAGGCCCGCGAGCTTCTGCTCGAGCGCCGCCCGCTGGTCGGCGGAGAGCGTGCCGGTAAGATCGGTGACGCGCGCCTTGAGCTCGGGAACGGGGACGTCCGCCACGGCCCACGGCGCGGCAAACAGCAGTAGCACCGCAAGCAGGGCCCGCGGCAGCCAGCCACGCATCAGGCTGGCGGACATACGCGGTTACTTTATATCGGGAAGCGTGTACTCGCTGGGCGGGCTGCCCGGAGACCTTGCTGCCGGCTTGGGCTCTCCAAAGTCCACCGCCGGCGCCTTGCTGATTTCCTTTTCGTTGTCGACCGTGAACTGCGGCTTCTCCTTGAAGCTGAACAGCATGGCGGTAAGGTTCGAAGGGAAGGAGCGCACGACGGTGTTGTATTCCTGCACCGCCTTGACGTAGCGCTGGCGCGCGACCGTGATGCGGTTCTCGTTACCTTCGAGCTGCGCCTGAAGGTCGCGGAAATTCTGATTGGTCTTGAGATCGGGGTAACGCTCGACCACCACCATCAGTCGCGACAGCGCGGAGGACAGCTCGCCCTGCGCCTGCTGGAAGCGGGCAAACGCCTGCGGATCGTTGATGAGCTCCGGCGTCGCCTGGATGGTACCCACCTTGGCGCGCGCGTTGGTGACGCCCAGCAGCACCGCCTGCTCCTGCGCGGCAGCGCCCTTCACCGTGTTGACCAGGTTGGGCGTCAGGTCGGCCCGGCGCTGGTACTGGTTGACGACCTCGGCCCACGCCGCCTTGATCTGCTCGTCGGTGGACTGGAGCGTGTTGTAGCCGCAGCCTGACAGCAACATCGTCGCGGCTACTATCACTGTCGCAAGTAATCGCTTGATCATTTTTGCCCTCCGCCAGATCGTGACATGGTAAAGCGTGACATGGTGATGCGTGACGTGGTCAATCGTGACA